>NZ_JADBVE010000374.1:0-15419 GCF_020245285.1 Microcystis sp. M31BS1 | reverse complement strand
TCGTTATTTAGTCAATCTCTTAGTTGACCAAGAGATAACAACTTTAGTAATTGGGAAAAATGACGGTTGGAAACAAGGAGTGAACTTAGGAAAAGTCAACAATCAAAAATTTGTGACCATCCCTCATGCTCGATTAATTGAGATGATTAGTTATAAATGTCAATTAGAAGGAATCTCTGTGATTCTTCAAGAAGAATCCTATACCTCCGTTGCTAATTTTTTGAATGACGATCCTCTCCCCGTTTATAGACAGATAACTGAAAAACCCGTTTTTTCAGGAAAAAGAATTTCGCGAGGGTTATATCGTACAGATAAGGGGATTCTGGTTCAATCTGATGTCATGGGTTCCTACAATATTTTGCGAAAAGCATTCCCAAATGCGTTTAACCGCTATGGGATAGAGAGGTGCGTAGTTCACCCAAGGAGAATCAATCTCTCGAAGTAAAAGTGAAGGGAATTTCTGAAATGGAATTCAGTCTGTCTATATTTGACTATACTTTTACTAACTATAGCTTGTAATCACTTGCTCGAATGAATTAGCATGGTGCGTTCCCAAAAATCTATCGGTGCGGCAGTAGCAGCTAGATTAGGGAACGCACCCTACAGCGATGGCTAGGAATAAGCTCTGTTCCGTCCGCAGCGACGAAGTGTTAGACATCTTTTAGCTCTTCAAACCTTGACAAGAGCCGATTAGGAACTAAGAAAATCATCTTAATATGAAAGTTTGTCGGTTTTGTTTCAATCTTGATGAATTTTGGTCGCGAATTATCTCCATCCTCCTCCTTAGGTTTGACGAAAGCAAAACAGGTAAATTCAATAGATTTAATAAATTCAAGGAGCTTGGTTGTTGGATAAATTTCGGACAATACCAAAGGTTGATCTCGAATTAGAAGATTTTTGCCACCCATTAGTATATCGAAGTCTGCTCCTTCAGCATCTGTTTTGATACAGGAAACACTCAGTAACGGATAATCAGACATCAATTTGTCTAAAGTATTTACCTTGACTGTCACCTTGTTCTCTTGGGGACTATGCCTAACCAGCGAATTTAGTTCAGGCATTGAGTTCAAATTAAGATCCATACTGCCAGGCTCGGAAAAAAGTGCTTCTTCTAGAACATGACAGTTTTGAAACTGGGAAAGATTTCTCTTTAAGTGTTCAACCATTCTCGGATCGGGTTCAAAGGCATAAACCTGATTAGATGAAGGAGCAGCAAGTAAACTATAATAACCAATATTAGCTCCAACATCAATAAAGTCTTTATTAATATCTAAGAATCGATGAAGGATAATTTCAGACCCCCAATCTAACTTGCTTCCCTTAAGGAAAATTTCCGTTCCGAATCGACTATCGTACGGCAAAATCATTTCTACATTATTAAATAGAACCATTTTCTGGTTGAGCTTGGTTATCTTATAAAATCCTCGTACTACATAGCGGTATAGGAAATCCCAGCCACCAATCTCTCGAACCAATCCAAGAAAATAATTGAACTTATGCAAATAAATAGTCCCTTTCAACATATACTCTCACTTCAAGTTAGCCATGAAGGCATCTAAATATTAATTATACCGCTCTCTGCGGTCGAGCCTCCTCCTCTGTCCTACTATCCTACCCCATCGGTCCGACACCCCCTCAATAAAACCCAATACCGCACTGTGGGGTCTCTATCGGTGCGGCAGCTAGGAGCCAGATTAGGGAACGCACCCTACCGCAATGGCGTACTGCTACGCAGTGCCTTCGGCATCGCACTAACCCTAACAACAATTTTTGATTTTTACCAGAGGTCTATTGACTGAATGATGGGATGTAATATTTCAATAACCAGCATTTTCTTGGTGCTTGAGCTATACAATGAGATCTATATTTTGATAGGACAAAAAAAGATTAGTATAGAGGTAAAATTAATGGCTGAAACCCTATATGAAAAAGACTATGTAGCCTGGCTGCAAGACCAGGCAGCAAAACTGCGATCGCCTGATCGCAATACTTTAGATTGGCAAACTTTAGCCGAGGAATTAGAGGAAATGGTTGATGAACGCAAATACAAAGCAGAAAGCTTTCTTGTTCAACTCCTCAGTCACCTGCTACTTTACGCCTACTGGAAGCATCCTTACTACCTACCCCACTGGACAGACAAGATAGATAATTTCAGATTGGAATTGAGCCTGCTGTTTCGCTCTAAGGTAATCTACAATCATGCCTTAGAACGGTTTGGTTATTGTTATCAAAAAGCTCTGGGAAAAGCGAGCCGCAAAAGTGGATTAACTTTACCAGTTGACTGTCCTTGGACAATTGAGAAAATTCTTGATGAAGATTGGTTCCCTGGTTAAAAACTGGAGCTTGCAATCCAACTTACATCCATACAACAATAGGGTGGCTATTGCCCACCTTACTTCAATTGATACCAATTTTCAATAGTCGTGACTAACATCTGAAATTGCGATTCCGCTCTCGGAGGAGAATTACGCTTTGGAATAATTGAAAAATGATATGAGTCAGCGGTTTAATCACTATCGATGCGGCAGTAGGAGCCACATCAGGGAACGCACCCTACAGCGATGGCTATTTAAAATGCGTAGATTTCATGATGAGCTAGGCGGATTTGATGGTTTCAAATACTTCCGATTATCTAAGCAATCAATTACAGATAGTCCTAGCTCATACATAGCTTCCAAAGCCGCATTTTCATACTTGTTATACTCAGTCAGATCATGAATTATGTCTTTCTGCCCATGAGCTATATTATTTCTCCTGCTTACTAATGTCTTAAGTAAAAGCTCATGTTGATCCACCATTGAGCATGATAAACCAGCATCTGTAGAGTTCTTTTTAAGCAGCATAGGCTTTAAATTGCTATCTGCTTCTAAGCGAATATTGAATTCAATATTCTCATTAATTAAAGCTGGCAATTCGTTGGAAAAAAAGCTCCAAACTCCATCTGCTGACAAATCACCTCCAAGTTCTTTAAAGCGCTTCCTTAGCGATAGCTTTATAACCTCCTCACGGCATTGATTGCGTTTAATATTTTGCCTTTGAATTGTATCGAGGTATGAATCCCATGCAAATCTACAAAAACCTTCATAGTGAGCATATAGCAAAGTAGTAATAGCTCTCAAGAGAGCTTCATACCTTACAGGATGCTTAACCCTATCAGTCGTTAATATTTGAATTTTAATTGCAGCCAGTTCTCCTTCTCTCCAGTTGAGATCAGCCTCGATCTCATTCGCCCAGTTGCTCATTAAAAATTACTCCACAAGCTGAGTTTATTTAAACCTTCTTGAATACATCCAATTCTATTAGAAAGCTTAGTTCTGGAGTTAGCTCCAGGTCCAATATTATCCTTAAAGCTGTTTGACTGAACAATTTTGATTATTTCATCCCTAACAGAAGAATTATCCAGATTCTCTAATCTTTCTAGTATCCTAAACACGCCAATTGTAACAGCTTCAAAATAAGCTGGAGCTAAAGCACCAATTGGTGATTGATCGCGATATTGAACAAAAGCACCACTGCCGAGAATTTGGCTCAAGTAATCAAATAATCTATTAAAGTCTTGTGTTTCAGTAGAATAATCAAATTGTATTTCTTCAAATAATATATTTTCCATGTATGTGTCTAACCAATCTCTCACACTCCCCCGGAAGAGATCTTGAGCATTTTTTGCGGCAAAAAATCTTAAGACAAGCTCTTCGTCTCCCTTTTGTTCTTTTTCTGATTGAGACAATGTATCTATGCAAGTCTTAAAGTTTGAATAGGAGGATCTTTCTTGGAGAAACCTATAGAACTTTATACCTGGCTCACCAAACATCCTAGAAGAACAGTTGCGAATTTCCTGTGGAGCTAGAATTGATCCCCCAGTATTTAACCTCTTGAACATTTCATAACGCAGAAAAGAATTACTTTGCCTTTTAATAATTACTGTCCTTACAGAGGATCTTTTGATCCTAAGCTTGAGTCTCAATGATAAATCTTCAAAAGTCAGATTATTAAGTTCTGAAATCTGATCACAACCTTCTAACTTTAGAGATTTCAGCTTTTCTCCATCTATATCAGTGAAATTCAGTACATTGGCATCAATGAATTGAATCACAGAGCTAAGGCGTTGTAAGCCATCAATTAACTCCAAAACCCCATCTGAGTTCTCAATAGTAAATATCTGTGGTATTGGCAACTCAAGAAGTATGGATTCTATTAAACGAGACTTTTGTTGATTAGACCATCGGAATAACCTTTGATATTCTGGTTGAATAATCAGTTCCTTTTGAGAATATAAACTGATGATTTCTCCAAAGCTGAGATCGATAGATTCAGTACGAACCTCACCAATTTTGGCATCTATCCGTTCATCTATTGATTCCATCATCATATTGCTCCTAGACTTCTAAACCCTATGGCAAGCAAAACTTGTACCTTAAACATTCTAATCGTAATCTGCCAGTTGAATATTACATTCAAGGAAAAAGTATGAACAGGGAACGAGCCGCATAACTATTAATCATACCGATCCCTGCGGTCGAGCAACCTCCCCCATCCTAATATCCCACTTCCATCGGTCTAACACCGCCTCAATAAAACCTAATACCGCACTGTGCGGTTTAATCACCTCAATTTGGGCATAATTACCGCAGAGGGAGTCTAGCACCCCACCCGACTGGTTTCTAGCACATTTAAGGTAAAGGGGAAATTAAGAATTGTTGCCATTGTACGGCCAAAAGTCTAGAATGGTCATTAATTTTTGTGCATGGTCGGGTCTTCTAACCGAAGGCATTGACGAAAAACACATTGTATCTGTCCTAGAGGCACTATGAAAAAGCTTAAGCAATACTGGACTGCTGAAGCACTGGAAAAAGACTTAGGCGATCCTCTCAATCCCGATAACCCTCTATCCTACAAGCGGGTGATCGAAATTGACGAGAGCGAAGAATTTCCCCATGAGGAAATTCGCTGGTTATACGACTGGAAACTCCAACACTACTACATTCCCACCGATTGCGGCGGTGAATTTACCTCTTTTGAGGAATTTGTCGCTTTTGTGCGGGTACTGTCTCGACGGGATCAAACTATCGGCATCGCTTTTACCACCCTATTCTGGTCGTTTTTAAACTGGATGGCGGGAACCCCAGAACAGAAACAGAAGCTCGCCCGTTTTATTATGGATGACTATGGGGCGATGTGTCTGGGTTACTCGGAAAAGGAACACGGTAGCGATCTGATCAATGGTGATCTAACCGCGACGAAGGTGGAAGGAGGTTATATTCTCAATGGGGAGAAATGGCCGATTAACCGGGCGACTATCTCTGGAATTTCCTTTATTTTGGCGAAAACCGATGCTAACGGCGGGCCGAAGTGTTTAACCCTATTTATGGTCGATAAACGGCAATTAGACCCCGAAAAATACTATAATTTGCCGAAAATATACACCCATGGCGTGCGGGCCTCGGATATGAGTGGCATTGGTTTTAAAGATTGTTTCGTCCCCGATTCCATGCGTTTACGCGAGGAGGGAGACGGTTTAGAATTAGCCCTGAAAGGTTTCCAGATTACCCGAATGTTGTGCGCTGCTTTTTCCCACGGGGCAGCCGATACCGCTTTGAGAACTACCCTCAGTTTTGCCGTTAATCGGGTAATCTATAACAAAACTGTGATGGATTTGCCCCAACCCCGGCGCACTCTCGTGGATGCTTTCCTTGACATCCTTATTTGTGATTGCGAGACGATTCCGGCTGCGAGAGGTTTTCATATTATCCCCGAACAGTTTAGCGTCTGGGCTTCGGTGGTAAAATATTTTGTTACCGTCCGTCTGGAGGAGATGGTTAATAGTGTTTATGTGGTCTTGGGATCGCGTTTTTATATGCGAGAAGAACACGAATTCGGCATCTTCCAGAAGCTACTGCGGGATAATTCGATTATCAGTATGTTTGACGGCAGTTCTATCGTCAATCTTCATGCTTTAATCCTACAATTGCGTCCTTTAACCAAATATCGGGCTAAACGCAACTCGCACACCATGTCGGCGTTAAAAACCCGTTTAGAGGCGATTTTTAGCCTAGAAAAGTCGGTTCCTCCCTTTGAACCCAATAATTTAGAATTATTTGGCCGGGGAATGGATGATTCCCTACAGGGTTTAGAGATTGCCCTTGATATGCTGGAAGGATTGAAAAATTCTGACGAAGTGGACCCAGAGGTATTAGAAAATCTATTGATGTTGGGTAATTTAGTTTTAGAGGAACTAAATGCTCATGATGAACAGATTAGTCAATCGAAATTCGAGTATGGTCACGACCAATCACCCGAATTGTTCGAGATTGCCAAGAAATACTGTACTTTACACGCTGCTTCTGCTTGTTTACACACTTGGCTTTATAATCGTTCCATCTTGGGTGAATTTTTTGCCCGGGGGGAATGGTTGGTGTTGAGTTTACACCGATTACTGCGAACTCTGCGGCCGCTGCCTTACACTCTGTCTGAGGTGTATGTAGAAAATGTTGCCCAAGAATTGCTGAAATTATATCGAGAAAATCAACATTTTTCGATCGTACCTTTTCAATTAGCCCATTCACAAACTACCGAGGAAAAAACCCATGAACTCCAGCTCCAATCTTAATAATCTCGTACAAAATTGGTTAGTTAAACAGTTAGCCGATCAGTTATCTTTGGATGCCAAAACGATTAATGTGACTGAACCTTTAACCCGTTATGGTTTAGATTCGATCGATGCAGTAACGATGGTGGGTGATCTAGAAGATTGGGTCGGTCAAGAGTTACCTTCTACCCTTTTCTGGGATTATTCTACTATTGAAAAAGCGTCTCTTTTCCTAGTAGAAAACTACGATCTTTCTAATCTTTCCGGTGAGGAAACCCCCGCAGAAGTTGCTCCCGTCGCTGAAAAAGCTGAACCGGCCGTTAGTGGTGGCAAAGGTTGGAGTTTATTCGGTCGTCGTTAATTATCAGTGATCAGTTATCAGTTATCAGTTATCAGTTACTCGGTTATCAGTTATCAGCTTCTGAAGGCAAAAGGCAAGAGTCAAAAGGCAACAGGGGGAATAAATAATCAGTTTGTAATAACTGGATTTAGGATAACTTATAGGATAACTGCGGTAAGTTAAAATATATAAAAAAAGGCGATAAATTGATCGCCCTTTTCTCCTACTAAATAACAAAAATTATCTCAAGAGATACACCAGTAAAAACAGGATAAGCCAGACCACATCGACGAAATGCCAGTATAATTCTGCCGCTTCCACACCAAAATGAGATTGACTAGAATAGTGGTCTTTTTGACGAGAACGCCAGAGGACCGATAGAATTAGCACTAAACCGAAAGTAACGTGGAGACCGTGGAATCCGGTTAAAGCATAAAAAGCGCTGGTGAAAACATTAGTTGTCAGACCGAATTCAGCGTGATAATATTCGTATCCTTGACCACAAAGGAAGATAATGCCCATCAGGGCAGTAATACCGAACCACAATTGTAAACCGGCATTATTATTTTGTTTAATCGCCTTTTGTCCTATGTGCATAACAAAACTACTGGACACCAGAATAATCGTGTTAATTGTCGGTAGGGTTAATTCTAATTCTGGCGTGCCGGCGGGGGGCCAAACGGGTAACATGGTACGGTAGAACAAGAAAGCGGCAAATAATCCTAAAAAGATGGAACTTTCCGCCACTAGAAACAAAACCACACCGAACAAGCGATGATCCGGGTGGCCATGATGTCCGTGTTCCACCGTTTCCTGATGATAATTGACAGAGAGTTGAGAATCTTCGAGCGTTGAACCTTGCATGATTGAATGTCCTTAGTTTACACGGGAGACGGGAAGCTTTTTTTCAGTGATCACTGATCACTGATCACTGATCACTGATAACTGATAACTGATAACTGATTATTGCGATTCAGCGCCCACTTCAGCGAGGAGATCCTGTACTGATTCCTCTGCTTCCGATTCTTCCATATCAATACCGTAATCGTAGGGGCCGGACCAAAGAATCGGCATTTCCTCAAAATTCTCGATAATTGGGGGAGAGGAGGTTTGCCATTCTAGGGTTAAAGCGCGCCAAGGATTACGACCGGCGGGTTGACCTTTAAAGGCACTCCAGACCATATTAATAGCGAAGGGAAGACTCGATATACCGAGAATATAAGCTCCTGCGGTACTAAGAACATTTAAATCCTGAAACTGCACATCATACAGGGCAATACGACGGTTCATCCCCAATAATCCCAATTCGTGCATTGGCATGAAAGTTAAATTCAAACCGATAAAAGTGAGAACAAAGTGGATACGACCGAGAGTTTCGTTATACATCCGTCCGGTCATTTTTGGGAACCAATGGTAAACGGCAGCAAACAGGGCCATTGCCGTACCACCGAATAGTACATAGTGGAAGTGACCGACGACAAAATAGGTATCGTGGACGTGGATATCGAAGGGAACAGAAGCCAACATAATCCCGGTCAAACCACCGATGAGGAAGGAAGACAGGAAACCGATCCCAAATAATAAAGACGTATTGAGACTAAGTTTACCCCCCCAAAGAGTGGCACACCAACTAAAGATTTTAATGCCCGTGGGAACGGCGATTAACATAGTTGCCGCCATGAAAAACATCCGTAACCAGCCGGGGGTGCCGCTGGTGAACATATGGTGGGCCCAAACGATTAAACCCAAGAAACAGATGGTGAGACTGGAATAGGCGATCGCTCGATAACCAAAAATCGGTTTGCGGGCGTGAACCGGTAATATCTCCGATATCGTGCCGAAAAAGGGCAAGATCATGATATAAACGGCAGGATGGGAGTAAAACCAGAACATATGCTGATAAACCACCGGATCGCCGCCGCCGGCGGGGTTAAAAAAGCTCGTGCCGGCGATTAAATCAAAGGACAAGAGAACGAGAGCAGAAGCGAGAACGGGGGTGGAAAGCAGTACCAGAGTCGAGGTGGCCAGCATTGCCCAACAAAATAGCGGCATACTGTACAAATCCATCTCAGGAATCCGCATTTTCAGGATCGTGGTGATGAAATTAATCGAGCCTAAAATCGAAGAAGTCCCGATCAATAAAAGGCTCAAAATCCACAATTCTTCCCCCCATTTGCCGCTAATTAAGCTTAAAGGTGGGTAGGAAGTCCAACCGGACTGGGGTGCGCCAACAAAGAAACTGGATAATAATAGCAGCCCGCCGGGGGGGTTAAGCCAGAAAGCCACAGCGTTAAGACGAGGAAAAGCCATATCTTCCGCCCCAATCATCAGGGGAATGAGATAATTGGCAAAACCTGCCCCAACTGGAACGATCCAAAGAAAGATCATGATCGTTCCGTGCATGGTCATGAATTGGTTATATAGTTCTGGGGAGACGAAATCGGGGTCAGGAGTGGCTAATTCCGTCCGCAGCACTTCCGCAAAAGCACCGCCAATAAAGAAGAAAAGAAAGGCAGTCACCAGATATTGAATCCCGATGACTTTATGATCGGTGCAGAAAGTAAAGTAATCCGTCCACTTGCGGTGATGGATCACCTCGGGAACGGTTGCTGGGGTGGTTATTTCCGTTGATGCTGTCATAAGGCCAAGATTTTAGATGACAAGAAAAATTACATTTGCTGCTGATGGGCAACTTGGGCGAGGATTTCACCGTTTATGCCCATTTCTTCGGTGTAGGGGGTCAAATATTGACTATCAGAGCGATCTTTAGCGGTCATAGCTACGGTTCGATCGCTGTCAACTTCGGCGATCGTGTTATCCTGCACCCATTGGTCGTAATCCCCTTGGGAGTGAACCACAAAGCTAGATTTCATACCGCCGTGATAGGCCCCGCAAAGTTCCGCACAAATGATCGGATATTGACCAATTTGGTTGGATGTGAACGATAACACCGTTTCCTGTCCGGGGATAACGTCCTGTTTTAGACGCAATTGGGGAACCCAGAAAGCATGGATCACATCCCCTGCTTCCATATTCAGTTGCACGGGACGATTGACGGGAGCGTGTAGTTCTCCGGAAACAATGCCGGTTTCGGGATAGGTGAAAATCCAAGCGTATTGAATACCTTTAACATTGACCACTAGGGGGGGAACTCCTTCACCATCGTAGGAATTGCCAATACCTAGGGCTACTCTGCGATCGCCGCCCAGGGCCATCATCGTGCCGTGGTGATGACCGTGGTGGGCGATTTCTCCTTTGTCACCCTTGGAAATCAAGGGATCGAGACCGCCGATATTGTTATAAATCTCGAAGCTATAGACGGCAAGGATAAAGACGATTACCGTCGGGATGGCTGTCCAGAAGATTTCTAGGGGGACATTGCCCTCCACTGCCGGCCCGTCGGTTTGATCGCCGGGTTGACGGCGAAAGCGAATCACTATATAAATGATCACGCCTTCAACTATTAAAAATAGTCCCGTGGCGATGGTCATCATCAGATTAAAGATATTATCTATCTCCTGAGCATCTTCGGAAGCGGCCACAGGCATTAAGCCATGATTTTGGCCATACCAGAGACTAATT
Organism: Microcystis sp. M31BS1; assembly: GCF_020245285.1. Classification (NCBI taxonomy): domain Bacteria; kingdom Bacillati; phylum Cyanobacteriota; class Cyanophyceae; order Chroococcales; family Microcystaceae; genus Microcystis; species Microcystis sp. M31BS1. The sequence continues at coordinate 4,911 of NZ_JADBVE010000374.1, read as the reverse complement.
AAGGTTAAGGTGATCCCGAGTACAAGCGTCAGGATACTGCTGGGAATTTTCACGGTCTTTTCAATATTTTTAATAGTGGCTACTTATTCAAGGCTAAAACATGATTCCCCTATAGATGGGAAATTTAACCAGCATCTTCTGAGAATTTTATCTTTTCTTTGGGATCGTTTTCAGGGAAAGTATTTAAAATAACTAATTTTTATGTTTTATTCTGAGTTTATGTAAACAAATGTAACGGAAATGGCCAGAAATCTAAAGAATATCTAAAAGGTTTTACTTGTCGTAAAAAAACTCATTCACAGTGATAACTAACTGGCAAACAAAGAACGTAGGTTGGGTTGAAGCATGAAACCCAACGCCCGCATGGGTTACGCTACCGCTAACCCATCCTACAAATAATTGTGCCTACCTACTTAACTAACTGGCAAACCAAGCCAGGCTCTTTGATGACAGACTCCTTGAGAACAGGCAAACCGATGACCGAATCTGTTTTTAACCCGACACCCCTAAGAGAAACCGGCAATATTCAGGTGTGGATGCGCCGCTTAGTCTGGAAAATTGCGATCGCTACTTTCGCCCTCATGGTAGTGGGCGCTGCCACCAGAGTTATGAACGCCGGTTTAGCTTGTCCCGATTGGCCTCTCTGTTACGGTCAATGGATTCCCAGTCAGCAGATGAATCTACAGGTATTTCTGGAGTGGTTTCATCGTCTCGATGCCTCTTTGATCGGGTTTAGTACGATCGCTCTCGTCGGTCTGTCTTGGTGGTATCGTCGCCATCTTCCCCCTTGGCTGTTGCCCTCTGCGATCGCTGCCTTGGCTTTAATTCTCCTGCAAGGAGTACTAGGAGGATTAACCGTCACCCAATTACTGCGATTTGACATCGTAACCGCCCATTTAGCCACAGCTTTGCTCTTTTTCTCCACCCTAATCGTCATTGCTACTTGTCTGACTCCCTACCGTGGCACCGGTACAGTCGGGAAACTAACTGGGATGGGAGTGGTCGCCACCGGTCTAGTTTATCTGCAATGTCTCCTCGGCGGTCTCGTCGGTTCCCGTTGGGCAGCCCATCAGTGTTTAACGGTTTCCCAACTCTGTCCGGTGATGAATAGCCACATTATCGGGGTTTTTCCCGCCACTATCTCGGTGTTAACCCTAGTTTTCTTCGCTTGGCGAGCTGCCGCTATCCATCCTCTCCTCAAAAAACTAGCTTTTAGCGCCGGGGGATTAGTCGCCCTACAGGTGTTTTTAGGCGTTGCCACCCTGAAACTGCATCTTCAGGTGGAACCCTTAACCATTACCCACCACAGCATCGGTGCGCTATTGGTGGGAACCCTCGTCGCTTTTACCACTTTTGCCCTTCGCGATCGTTCTTTCGCTCCTAAGTAACTAGACACAATTAATTGCACATATCTAACCGCCTCTTGCCTATTGCCCATCCTAACCAATAAGTTAATTTTGTCCCATTACTTATAAGCCATCTCTAAGGATTTAATCACGATGACTGGAACTCAAGCCCTTCGCCACCACGATAATTTTTTACAAGTCGCTAAAAGTTATTATCAACTCACCAAACCGCGAATTATTCCTCTACTACTGATTACCACGGCCGCTGCCATGGAAATCGCCTCTAAAGGTCAGGTTTCCCCCCTATTACTCTTTCTTACTCTCCTCGGTGGCACTCTCGCCGCCGCCGCCGCTCAAACCTTAAACTGCATCTATGATCGCGACATCGATCACACCATGCTTCGCACCCGCGCCCGTCCTATTCCCTCCGGTCGCGTGCAACCCCTCCACGCCCTCATTTTTGCCCTCGTTTTAGCCTCCCTTTCCCTAGCACTTTTTGTCTTTTTTGTCAATACTTTGAGCGGATTTTTAGCAATGACCGGTATCGCATTTTATATGCTGATTTATACCCATCTGCTCAAGCGTCATAGTGTCCAAAATATTGTTATCGGTGGCGCAGCTGGCTCGATTCCTCCCCTCGTCGGTTGGGCGGCAGTAACGGGCGATCTCGGTTGGATTCCTTGGATTTTATTCGCCATTATTTTCCTTTGGACTCCTCCCCATTTTTGGGCTTTGGCTTTAATGATCAAGGATGATTATGCGGAAGTAGATATCCCGATGATGCCCGTAGTTAAAGGAGAAGAAGCCACTAGCGAGCAGATTTGGCTCTATACTTTAATCGTCGTTCCTTTCACTTTCCTCCTGATTTATCCCTTGGCTGCCTGTGGTGTTGTTTATGGTCTAGCGGCTTTGGTTTTAGGGTTTGTTTTCCTGAAAAAAGCTTGGCAATTAAAACAGAATCCTTTTGATCGAGACATGGCTCGATCGCTGTTTAAATATTCCATTCTTTACATGATGTTATTATGTACAGCTATGGTGATCGATAGTTTACCCATGACCTCTCGTCTCCTCGCTACAATTGCCAGTTTATTCCCCTGTAGTTAATCTCAGTTATCAGTTATCAGTTATCAGTTATCAGTTATCAGTTATCAGTTATCAGTTATCAGTTATCAGATGTGAGTTTTCAGATGTGAGTTTTCAGTTCACTGAAAATACTCCCCATCTCCCCATCTCCCCATCTCCCCCCGCAACGCGCACGCAGTGGTCTCCCCATCTCCCCACTTCCCACTTCCCAATTTATAATTCATAATTCGCCCCGACTACTGATTGCGACTGAGGGAGTTAATTCGCTCGATTAGTTGGGCTAAGATTTCTTGTAATTGTCGATCTTGATGTTGGGAAAGGTTGATTTTATCACAGCTATAAATAACGGTGGTGTGATCTTTGCCGCCAAATTCTTCGCCAATGCGCGGTAAACTTAAATCCGTGTGTTGACGCATCAAATACATCCCAATCTGTCGAGCAAAACTAATTTCTCGCCGGCGGGAATTTCCCTTTAGATCAGCGATCGAGAGTTGAAATTTTTCCGCTACTACCGCCATAATAATATCGGGAGAAGTGGAAATTTTGGCCATTGGTGGATTTAAAACCGGCGCAATATTTTCTACCGTCATCGGCAATCCGGAGATAGAAATATAAGTAGTAGCTCGGATTAATGCCCCCTCTAATTCGCGAATATTAGAAGTATAATTAACGGCAATATATTCGATAACTTCTCTTGGGAGACGCAGATTTTCGTACTCGGCCTTTTTTTGTAAAATTGCCATGCGAGTTTCGATATCTGGTGCTTGGATATCGGCCACTAATCCCATAGAAAAGCGAGAAATTAAACGATCCTGTAAACTGGGAATCTGTTTGGGCAAGCGATCGGAGGCTAAAACCACCTGTTTTCCCGCTTCGTGCAGGGTATTAAAGGTATGAAAAAATTCTTCTTGAGTGTATTCTTTTCCTTCAATAAATTGCAGATCATCCACTAATAATATATCGGCATGACGATAATGATTACGAAAACTTTCCATACTATCTTGACGGATAGCGGTGATTAAATCATTAGTAAATTGTTCCGTCGATACATAAAAAACCTTGGATTGAGGATATAATTCTAGACGATAATGACCGATCGCTTGCATTAAATGGGTTTTACCTAACCCCACCCCACCACAGAGAAAAAGCGGGTTAAATTCGCGTCCGGGTAATTCCGCCACCGCTAAAGCGGCCGCATGGGCCATGCGATTAGTTGGGCCGACAACAAAACGGGAAAAATTATATTTAGGGTTAAGTTGATTACTGGGGGGTAATTCTGATTCTAAGCTACTGTTAGGCTGGAAAATAGCGATTAAATCGCCCTGTTGTGCCGTTAGTTGAATCTCGACGGGATAACCGACGATATCCTCCACTACTTCGGCAATTGTTGACAGATAATTTTTCTGAAGATGGTTAAGAATAAAAGGATTGGCAGCCTGAATTACTAAGCGATCGTTTTGCCATTCTTTAACCGTCGCCGTTTGAAACCAAGTCTCGAAAGCGGGACGGGATAATAGTAATTTTAGACGCTCTAGGAGATGATGCCAAAGTTGTTGGGTGCTGCTATCCACGGTTAATTTTGATTAAGTGGGTGGGTGGAATTAAATATAAGATGAACGTAGGTTGGGCTTCGGCCGTGAGCTTTTGCCGAACGGTTGAAGCATGAAACCCAACGCCTATCCACGGTTAATTTTGATTAACAAAGTTGCTCTAGTGCTGCTGCGGGGAAACCTTATCAGTTTAGCGAGATTTTTCCCCTCAAGATAAAATGATTTTCAGAGCGAAACAATTAATCTTTAGACAGATGACGCAAGTTTTAAGTAGTCGTGCAAAATTAATTTCCTAGTGAAGATAGGCAAGAGGCAAGGGGCAAGAGGCAAGAGGTGGTTAGATATGTGTAATTAATTTTGCTTAGGTACTTAACAATCACCCAATTAGGAAATCCAATTCTACAGCAAAAAGCAGCAGCGATCGATAATCTTCTCGATGCTGACTGTCAAAATTTGATCGATTCCCTGATTACCACCGTGCAAGCTGCCCACGGGGTGGGAATCGCCGCGCCCCAAGTTGCTCGGTCTCTGCGTCTGTTTATCGTTGCTTCTGGTCCCAATCCTCGTTATCCCGACGCTCCGATGATGCCACCCACTGCCGTGATTAATCCTCGCATTTTGCGGGTCAGCGAGGAAATGGTCAAGGGTTGGGAAGGTTGCCTCAGTGTCCCCAATTTACGCGGTTTTGTCCCCCGTCATCAGTGGATCGAGGTGGCCTATTGCGATCGCAATGGTCGCGAAATCCGTCAACTTTTCAGGGATTTTGTCGCGCGCATCTTTCAACACGAATTAACTCATCGGAAATTTTGGGTCTGAAACCCCGCCGTTCTAGGTTGGCTTTACGTTAGAATTAAAAGGCCAGTCTCGAAAACCAAGTGGACGGCGCAGCACCTTGAAAACTCGGCTTAGGGGGTTCCGACCAGAAAAGCTTG
>NZ_JADBVE010000373.1:0-5071 GCF_020245285.1 Microcystis sp. M31BS1 | reverse complement strand
TCCAACTTGGATTGCATCAAATTTTTGCACAAATTGAAGTTCATGCATAATGTTTAATGCAGTAACTAAATGTTCTGCATCCATATAGGATGAGACAGCTTTAGTTAAATTAGTTTGTGGAAGACCATTTATTCCTGCTTCCAGCAACTTGTCTCTAATTTTATCAATTCCAGCAATTAGTCGAGAATTAGTTCCAGTGCCTTCAAATATTTGAGCACCGTCTTCTCGTACTTCATTAATGATTTTAATAGCCTGAGTAATGTGATTGCTATGTATAACCCAGGTTCCATCATTAATAGCTAGAAAAGCTGCCAAACGTAAAGTATGTGCATCTTCACGAGACTGAAAACTAGCTCTAAAGGGATCTTTATGTAAAGTTCTAGACTTATACCATCGATCAAAAACTTTACGAGCATTAAGATTTAGTTCAATTTTTTCTACTTCTTTAGCTTTAGTTTTGATATTATTAAGTTGAATTAATATTTGTTGTTCTAATTCTTTATTAGGAGCTTCAGGCCAAGATTGACGCTTTTTAGGATTTTCGGCACAAATAAACATTACACGAGAAGTAAAGCCTCCTTCAATTACATCAGGATTAACAGCTCGCACAAGCCAACTAGGAGTAGAAGCAGATAAAAATTGAACAAACACGTTATGGGCTTCTCTGCTTCCAGTCTTAAGACTACCTCCAAGTCTTCTAATTTTAGGAGAATCGTATAGATCTGTTAGCAAAGTTGGCATAGTAGAAACATACTTTTCTCTTCCTAGAAAAGTAACTAATTCGGAGATACAAATAGAAACATTAGAAGATTTGTAATCTCTTGTTTGTTCATATAAAATTTCTTCTAGTCTTTCAGGAGTAGTTTTTCCTTCTATAAGTGCTAAATCTTCTTTTTCAAGCTTTCGAATAAAATCTAATCCATGTCTTACAGCTGTAGATTTTCGAGTAATTCCAGATTCTGCAACTAAAATTGTAAAAAGATTTAAATACACAGGAGCCATAGGACGATTAACAATAATGTCTCGACCCAATGCAGCACTGAGCACGTTACATCCTACCCAAAAATCATAAGCATAAGGTGTTTCTAGAGGATTCATATACGCAAGAAAGTTCCCCAAGAAAGAATCTTGGGGAACCAGTTTTGCATAGTTAAGTCTGTGGGAGTGTTTCAATTTGATAAATATCCTTAAGAATAATATCAAGATCATATCCACTATGAGCGTAGTAAAGCTCTACACTTCCATTAAGGTGTTTGATAACAACCCACCCTTTATTTTTAGCTGGAAGAATAGTAAGCTGATCAAAATCAAGCTTTTGTTTTTGAGCATATTCATTCATAGGTTCTTCTCCATAAAGAAAGTTTATTTGATCAACAGTTACTTCACTTGATTTCTTTTCAATTAAGTCAAAACCTTGATTTTCTCTAGATTGGACCATCGGTGAATTCCATATTCATCTGGTTTTGAAACTTTAAGATCACACGGAATGATCAATTCCCTATGAACACCATTAACTGAAGTAATGTGAATTGGCTCTTCCGCATGCTTTTTCATAATACGTCGAACTCTGTCACCTACTTCATGCTTATTGATTGCAATCAAAGCATCATGAATATTTAGAGCGATACGCGCCTCACCGATCGGCCAGTCAGGATCGCTTTCGCACAAATAAATGCAACGCGTAACCTTGTCACCAATGGTAGATTGAGGATAGTAAGCGACGACTGAGCGGAGGGCTTCGTCATCGAAACGCTCAAGCAGTATCCATCTTCTTCCGTAAGCATTATATAGCCTACGGTTCTTTTCAACTTCGCGGACAACTTTATTCCATCCTTTCTGTAATTGAGGATTGACATTGTGATAAATGTGCCAAAGTTCTGTGGCATCACTCAAACCAATGTTCAATTCTTCTGCTAGTTTATCTGGACCCATTCGATAATTAAGACCATGACGACACCTTTTTGCTTGATATCGAATAGTCATATTACCATTAGCATCCCAATCTTCTTTAGGAACCTCGTCATAAGGAATGTGGAACATTTCTGAAGCCAAAGCTCTGTGAGCATCGTAGACGCCATCTTTACGAGCTTGCTCAAACTGTTCTATCCAATGTTCAATATCATAATGCCAGCCAACAACTCGTGCTTCAGCTTGAGAAAGATCAAAATAATTAAATTCGTATCCTTGATCTGCAATAAACATTTTATGTGCACGACCGGGTTGATTTTGAAGATTAGTTCCACTTTCCCACATAGTAGCAGATGAAGATAGTCTTCCAGGAGCTGATGCTACTCCTGTTTGTTTATATTCACTTCTAGCACGACCATCTTCATCTACCATCATTTCAGCATAAGTACCAAGAAACTTGTTTTCTTTAGCATACTTATCTAGAGCATCAATCATTTGGATAGCTATTTGAGGCGTTCTAGGGTGCGCTCGCATCCTTGCACGATTTTTAACGTCTGTTGCAGTTCCTCTTCCAACAAGCTTAAGTTTTGTAAAAAACAGATCTGCGAGTTGTTTCGGTGAAGACGGATTGATAACGAGTTGATTGTCTCCAGTCGCTTCTCTAGATAATTCTTGAAATTCCTGCTTGAGTTGCTGTACTTCTTGTTTGGTTTCATCTACTATTGCCTTTTTCAAATCTTTATCAATCAGCACTCCTCCAACCGTCATACTAATAAGATGTGGTTGTAAACGCATAACATGACCGAAAAAGAAATCTGAAAGACCCTGAGAAGTTAATTCAGATAACATTCCTTCGTAAGCAGAATAAGTGATACAAACATCTTTAACATTGTATTCCCAAAAAGTGTCTATATGTCCGCCTTCTTTCCAAGTTTTACCTTCATCTTTATAGAATGGATGTGTTGTATACTGAGTTGTAATGAAACCAAGGTTGTGAGGAAAGCTAGGATATAGAGTATGATGAGCTAGCATTGTATCAAAATAAGCCGGCCCCAACATAAGACGATCTTTAAAAGCTAGCCAGCTTGTATCAAACATACCGTTTTGCATAACCCACTTTACATTTGGATTGTCGGCCATTTGTTGCAAAAGGATACGCAACTCAATTTCTTGAGAAACAGAAAATCGATTTTGTTCTCTGTCTCTAAAATTAATACAATAACCTTCATATGGAGAATTAGCAAAACCAATACAAGCTGTTTCTCCGCTGATAGTTTCAATGTCTAAAGCGATAGGTTTCTGAACTGATTGAAGATATTTAATCCAATCTACTGCTTGATTAAATGTAGGATTGATATTGGTTTTGATTTCGTGTGTTTTGAATTTTCCTTTAAAAAGATCATCCAAACGACCTACATCAAATTTCATTATGATTTCGTTTTTGCGTCCTCGAACACTAGCAACATCTACAGGATTATGCATTGCTAGAACTTGAACAGTTTTAGGCTTTGTTTCGTTTGCAGATGAAAGAGTAACTGGATAAACTGATCCTCTATGAAGATTGATTCCACTAAGACCAGTAACTGCTTCTAAGGCAAAATTTCCAAGAACCACTACATATTCAAGATTAGGAAGCTGGCTCAATTCCCAAAGAACAATGCTTGCATAATAATCTACTTCATGACGAGAAACTTCTACACCTCCTTTAGCACTAAATGTGACTTGGCGCTTAATGACTGAAGTGCAATAAGTATTACGTCGGGTAAGTCCAATAGGACGTACCATATCCCAAAACAATTTACCACCTGATCCATTCAAAGGAATTTTAGTTTGCTTTTCTCGCTCAGTTACATATTCAGAAACAATAGCTATCCTAGAATGAAAATTCCCATCAACGCCACAACCCACAGACAAATTAAGAGCATGCGCACGGTACGCAATTTCACGATTGATATCTCCTATTGTTTCGACAGCCACGACTTGCCTCAAAGAGTTAGTGTTTAATGCCTAAATATTTCATCATAATTCCATGAGACAGGATTCTAAGATATCCTGTATCATCATTATTAGACAGTCGAATAACTTCTATGCTTGGAAATTGTTGCTTGAGTTCATTTCCAATATAACCACGACTATCATTATAGAATGAGCAGTCTGGCCTGTCAAGCTCTATTACAACCACATTTGATACATCTACTTGTTTAATAACTGGTAATGCTTCTTGATAAAAACCGGAATCAGAAATTAGAAAAACATTATTCTTACTCAAATGAATTCTACGAGCCATAATGTGACCAAAAATATCATCACCATGCCGATGTTTTGCATAGTCTTCAGACATAGCTATGTATTCGGATCTTGGAGTTCGTCCATAAAATTCTGGCTGAGGCTGATCTTTCCAACTGTTACCATGCTCTCTTTCATAATGTTCACAACTGTAAGGAACATTATAAAGAGCATGAGTTGCCCATTTAATAGGATCAGCAAATTTAATGATTTCTGGCAAAGCTAATCCAGTAGGATTAGACATTAGCTTGTTCATTAGAAAGTTACGGCATTGGATAGCTAATGTATCTTTACCACTGTTTGGAGGACCATTAATAAGAAATACTTTTTTACTGACTTGATTGCTCATAATTAGTTCCTTTTAGTAATAGCAGCCGCCAATCCTTGTTGATCTGCAATCAAATGCACATGTTCTCTTGCACGAGTAATAGCAGTATAGAAATTACGACGATTGATTGTAAAAGTGTTAGATTTGTTCAGTAGATATACAACACGTTTAAATTCTGAACCCTGACTCTTATGAGTAGTAATGGCGTAAGCAAGATCTACATGCTTTCTAGGATCAATAGAAGCTGTTCGACCACTACTAGTTTGAACAAGCAAAACAGGAGGAATAGATTGTTCTCGATCTCCAAAATCAATTACAATTTCTCCAGTATCATCATTGATTTCGATGATTTTTCCTGTTTCTCCGTTAAAGACTCCTAAATCATAGAGATTAGATGTGACAATAACTTTGTCACCAACATAAACTTTGATTTTACCGCCTTTGACGCCACCTTCACCTTCTACCCAAGAATGGCGATCAATCCAAAGACATGGATCACGTTCGCTATGAAACAATCCTTGGATCATACTATTCAGCTTACGAGTTCCT
>NZ_JADBVE010000372.1:0-6238 GCF_020245285.1 Microcystis sp. M31BS1 | reverse complement strand
GAAAATGGCTGTACCGTTGACTGTATCTGGAGTAGAGCGATTCCGTAGAGTTGGCTGTATAGTGATCGCTAACCTGATTTTAACAGATAGTGTCATTAATCTCTAGAGTAAGGGATTCCCTCTGTAGCCATGTTTTTGCTGGTTTTCTGCCCCGAAACAAGCTATAATGGTCTAAAGGTCAAATTTGAAAATTTTTGCCTCAAACCCTATCGGCGTAAGAACTTCAGGATTTTGTGTCCAGTAGTTCATTAGTATTGTATTGCTTGAACTCAGGCTCTGTAAGACTTTTAGCCATAGCTAGTATTTTTATACGGGGGAAGTCCAGTTATATTTAATTCCACCCACCCACTTAATAAGTAGTCATGCAAAATTAATTACCTGCCCGATCGAGCTAAAACCCTTACGGGGCAATGATCGTCATGTGTAAATAATTTTGCCTAGGTACTTAGAACTCATAATTACTGTATTGCTATAATTATCGATAATAGAAAATTGCCAGAGGTATAGCGGGCGATGCGGGTTATTAGTCGTAGGATACTGCGTAATTTTTGCGTTAACCATGCTGATTCTTGCGAACCTCTTTATGATTGGTAAGTACCTAAGCAAAATTAATTACACATCTAAGCTCTCAGCCGTCAGCCTTTTGCTGATGTGAGTAAACAGTGAACTGAAAACTCAAATCCGATCCCTAATAGCTGTATCCCGTCTCGGAGTCTCGGAGTCTCCTGTATCCCGTCTCGGAGTCTCGGCGTCTGGGAGTCTCGACTAGGAAATTAATTTTGCACGACTACTTATTTGTTTTTCAGCATTGCCTTTCACGATGCTCCTCTAAATCTCTAGCTTGATTTTCTCACCTTGAGTGTGTGACTGCTCACCTCTTTGTAATAAACCTACACCTGTCAGGGGGGTGTGGGGTAGTGGAGCATTTGGCTGAAATTTCCCTAAACCCCTAAATCCCTATCACCCTATCACCCTATCACCCGACTCCTGACTCCTGACTCCGCGAGAGATTAACTTGCTTGGGAGGAGACAAAACCCGATAACTCGCGAAAACGGATCTCATCGCGGTGGGGATCAGAGCGACTAACTTGCACTTGAAAGCGATCGCCTAAAGATACCGATCGCTCAAAACGATGGGGTAATTCTAACCCCAATTCCTCCAATAAAATTAAGCCTAAATTTTCCTCTTCCCGCAGCCAGCGTAAAACCAAAGCTTGCCAGACTTGATCTCCCTGTCGTCGCAAGAATTCCAAACTCCAATAACGATTAGTTTGCCGTTCCACTGAGGTGGCTTCCAGGGCCGAACTAGCGACACTATAGAGAATTTCCTGCATTCTATCCCGGGTAAAAGGCAGTTGATCGCCCCGAAGATGGGCTTTTAGTTGAAAATGGGTCAAAAGGTCAGTATAACGGCGAATTGGCGAAGTTACTTGGGAATAGGTATTCAATCCCAGACTAGCATGACGGTTAGGAATCGTCGTCATCTCACTGCGCGGCATACAGCGACGCAAGGCACAGGAACGCACCGGGCCCGCAGGTAGTAAAATTAACTCCTCATCAGGGGGTAATTCCGGTTGTGGTTGTCCGCGGAAAGGCACAGGTATCTCGTGTTCCTGACAGTAGCGACCGGCGATTTCTCCAGCTAAAATCATCATTTCCGCCACTAATTGCCGAGATGGGGAAACCTCCTGCAATTCTATGATAATTTCGTCGTTAGCCTTCACCTTAATGGATGATTCTGGCATTTGGATGTTAATCGATCCCTGAGATTTGCGCCATGCGTGGCGTTGTTTTGCCCAACGGTTGAGAATCTTCACTTCCGGTTCATGCTGCAGATCCAGATGTAACATTTCATCCACATCTTCGTAGGTGAGGCGATAGGTGGGTTTAATTGTACTAGGATGGATCCGATAATCGGCGATCGCCCCCGTTTCATCGAGGATTACCCCAAAACTCAAGGCGGGACAAAGTTTACCCTGTACCAAACTCATTGGACCGGCGGCCAACTCTAGGGGAAACATGGGAACCATTCCCGTGGGAAGATAGAGACTGGTACTGCGACGACGCGCTTCTAGGTCTAATTCATCATCGGGAAGCACTAAACGGCTAGGATCGGCAATATGAATCCAGAGACGATGACCACCATCCGCGAGAATTTCCACCGATAATCCGTCATCGATTTCCTCGGTACTTTCATCGTCGATAGTATAAATTTTTTGGTGGGTTAAATCGAGACGATTGTTGACATCCGCATCCGCAGGGGGATTGAGTAAATTAAGACGCGTCACATCAAGTACCTTTTTCGAGAATTGAACAGGGTAGGAACTGCGTCGCAGGAAAAGGTTTTCGTGACTACTCCACCATTTCAAATCGACTAACAATTCAAAAGCAGCCTCGGGGGTTTGGGAACGGCCCAGCAGCGAGAGTATGTCCATGGCTGCTGGATATTTTTGTTCGGGTTGGAGGATAAATTTTTCTAGAGATTCCAGACGAATTCGATCGCTTTCTGACCATTCTACCGTTTCACCGGCCAGGGCCTGTTGGAGACGTTGGAGAAATTGGCCTTTTTCCCGTTGACGCTGTTGTTCCACCTCTAGCTGGTGTTTGATTTCCTCTACCTGATTTTCCGAGCGGGCCTCGTAACCATCCCCTTTATTTTTAAAATAAACTTTATCATCACTCAAGAGACAATGGGCCGCATAGCAAAACTGCGGACTGCGATCGGAAAAGAGAATCTCGGCCATGGTTTCGGGAGTGACTAACTGATTTTCCCCGGCTAATAATTCCCAGGCCACTTCTAAACCACTAGGATCTAGATAGGGTTGGACTTCCCGCAGAAAATTTCCGATCTCTTTATAGTTGGATGGACCACCCTTGATAATGTAATCGAAGCGTTGGGGACGCAGTTTATGCGGGTTTCCCCCTTGATCGATGACGATCCAATCTTTTTTACCTTCTGGGCGATCGATCACCCCTAAGCGCCTTTCTCCTTGGACTCGAAATTCTACCAGCGTTCCCTTTTCCACTGCTTCCCCTTACTGCCTATCTATTTTGTCTATTTTCTATCATCCTCGATCGATTACTCGATCGGCAAGAGCAATCATCAATCCCCACCCACTAGATAGGTATAGCGTCGCAAACTGCGTTCATAATCCTGTAGTAGTAATTGGGATTCTTCCACCGTCATGCGATTTTCCTGCAAAGCTTGTTCACAACGAAGACGAATTCTTTCTAACAGGTCTTCCGCAGAATACTGCACATAACTTAATACTTCCGTGATCGTATCTCCTTTGACTAGATACTCGATATCGTATCCCTTGGGACTCATCTGAATATGTACCACGTTAGTATCGCCAAAAAGATTATGTAAATTGCCCATAATCTCTTGATAAGCACCCACCAGAAACATTCCTAGATAATAGGGTTCTGGAGAATGTTTCCCGTTTTTGTACTCCAACGGATGCAATTCTAAAACTGATTTTATGTCCCCGCGCAAATCGATAAACTGGGCAATTTTCCCGTCACTATCACAGGTTAAATCGGCGAGAATCCCTCTTTGGGTAGGTTCTCGATCGAGACGATGGATCGGCATAATTGGAAATAGTTGATCGATCGCCCAACTATCGGGAACTGACTGAAAAACCGAGAGATTGGCATAATAAATTGAGGCCATAATTTGCTCTAAGTCTTCCAAGTCATCGGGAACATAATCCTCTTGTCGGGCCACTTGCAGAATTTTGTGACAACAAGCCCAGTACAATTGTTCGGCTCTAGCTCGTTCCTTGAGACTGAGATAACCGAAATTAAACAGACTAATCGCCTCCTCTTTGAACTGTCCCGCATCGTGATAAGCTTCCTGATAATTGCGCTCATCGATACCCGTGTAGGTTTCCCAGAGATTACGGAGGATGAGATGTTCTTTCCCATTGCTGGGATCGGGAGGATTTTGGGGAACCTCACTACTTCCCAAGATATCAAAGACTAACACCGATTGATGAGAAGCGATCGCCCGGCCACTTTCACTGATGAGAATTGGGGGTGAAATCTGGGCATCTTCACAAGCTTCCTTGACCTCAGCCACGATATCATTGGCATAATTCTGCATATTGTAGTTTTTTGAGGCGTAGAAGTTAGTTTTTGAGCCATCGTAATCGACCCCTAAACCACCCCCCACATCGAGATAGGTCATATTTGCCCCTAATTTCGCTAATTCCACATAAATCTGACTAGCTTCGCGAATAGCATCCTTAATGACGCTAATAGCGGAGATTTGCGACCCGATATGATAGTGCAGCAGTTGCAGACAATCTAACATCCCCGCTTGTTCTAATTCCGTCACTACCGTTAGGATTTCCGGGACGGTTAAACCGAATTTTGCCCGGTCTCCCGTGGAACATCCCCAACGGCCCACCCCTTTTGTCCCCAGTTTCGCACGCACTCCCAAATGTGGGGCAATTCCTAACTGACGACTGACGCGCAGGGTTAAATATAATTCTTCCAATTGTTCGATGACAATCAAAGGCCGATGACCGAGACGAGTGGTCAAAAGAGCGGTTTCGATGTATTCTTTGTCCTTATAGCCGTTACAAATTAGCAATGGTTGTGTTTTGTCATTTTTGCCGTTTAAGGCAGGTTCTAGGGTAGCTAAAGCAATCATTAGCTCAGGTTTTGAACCAGCCTCCAACCCAAATTGATAGGGTTTACCAAAACGCACTAAAGACTCGACGATGTGACGGTGTTGATTGCACTTGATCGGATAGACACCGCGATAGACATTGGGATAATTATAACGGGCGATCGCTCGGCTAAAACAGGCATTCAGGCGCTCGATCCGATCCTCAAGGATGTCACTAAACCGAATTAACAGGGGTAAACCGATATTACGCCGCTTAATCGCCGAAACTAACTCGTATAAGTCCAAAGAACCGCCCCTTTCTCCCTGAGGCGAGACGGTAATATTTCCTGCGGCATTGATCGAGAAATAGGGTTCTCCCCAGCCTTGGATGCGATAGAGATTTTCGCTATCTTCGATCGACCAATGTTTAACGGGGGCAACTTTTTCGAGGTTGTTACCGTCAGAAGGGGCCAGATCCACTGGAGATAATTGCTTTTCTTGTTTCTTAAGTTGAGTTTTACCCGCCATTGTCTATCGATCGCTCCGTGTGAGACTCCGATCTTCTATCTTAAGTCAGACTTCCTGTCTGCGACCAAGATTCCGATCGTGATAGAATTTACTAGCCGTTAGGAGGCAGGATTCAGGAGACAGGAGATAGGAGATAGGAGATTATTTGTATTTTCTCCCCATCCCCCATCACCCTAGGGTTGATTCATAGTAGGGTTGATTCATGAATCAACCCTACCCATCACCCCGTTCCCCTGTTCCCTGCTACCAAAAATTTTATAGTGAACCGCTTATGCAATTATTAGACTCAAAAGGACGTTTATTCGGTAAATTTAGCTTGCTTGATATTGGAGCGGCCTTAGTAATTTTATTGACAATTATCGGTATTTTTGTTGTACCGGGGACAAGTGGTAAAAGTACGATCGCTCAAGTTACCAAAGAACCCATAGAAGTGGATGTTATTGTCCGGGGTTTAAGTGTTCTCAATCCCAACGCCTTGATTAATCAATTTAATACCGAGAAGAAAACTAATATTGTTATTCGTAATCAACCGGCCGGTCAAGTGGATATAAAAAATGTTAAACCTTTATCGAGAAATGTCTTAGTTCCGCAGCCGGATGGTAGTGTGAAAGTCCTACCGGATCCCCGCACGGAAAACTATTCTCAAGATATGATTATGACTCTCAGTGGTCAAGCGGAAGTTACCGATACCGGTGCGGTTGTTGGCGGTCAAAAGGTGAAAATTGGCACTTTAATCGAGTTGGAAGGAGATAATTATAATTTCAACACCAGTGTTATCGATGTCCGTTTACCAAAAAGGTCTTAAACAGTGATCAGTGAGCAGTAATCAGTGAGCAGTAATCAGTGAGCAGTAATCATTGACCAGTAATCATTGACCAGTAATCAGTGAAAAGACAGTAGGAAACTTCCATGTAACACTGCTCACTTGAAAACTCAAATCTGATAACTTACGGCTCTTCGTTACTTGTTATGGTTCGATAGGGGGGCATAAATCGACTAAATCCTTATCTGGCAAGAGACTTAATTGATTAGTTCGCTCTAGAGCAAAAACAATTGACAAAAATCGCTAAATGCCTTTCTCTATAAGGGTTCCAT
>NZ_JADBVE010000371.1:0-5733 GCF_020245285.1 Microcystis sp. M31BS1 | reverse complement strand
TCTTCGTTACTTGTTATGGTTCGATAGGGGGGCATAAATCGACTAAATCCTTATCTGGCAAGAGACTTAATTGATTAGTTCGCTCTAGAGCAAAAACAATTGACAAAAATCGCTAAATGCCTTTCTCTATAAGGGTTCCATACCTTATAACCCCCGTCCATTGCATAACACAAACCGAAGAGCCTAACTTACCCACTGATAACTGATAACTTACCCACTGATAACTGATAACTGATAACTGATAAGAGGATTAACTGCTATTTATACACCGCCTTTAGCTCGTTTGATCGAGCAGTTACAAAAATTACCCGGGGTGGGACCCAAAAGCGCCCAACGTCTGGCCTTGTATATTCTCAAACGACCGGAACAGGATGCGATCGAATTGGCCCAGGCGATCGTAGCAGCGAAAAAACAAGTAGGATTATGTCAGGTTTGTTTTCATCTTTCGGCCGAACCGATTTGTGAAATTTGCCGCAATCCTAACCGGGAAACGGGGACTATCTGTGTGGTAGCTGATTCCAGAGATGTGATTGCTTTGGAGAAAACTAGGGAATATTCGGGCAAATATCACGTTTTGGGCGGTGTTATCTCACCTATGGATGGAATTGGACCGGATCAATTAAATATACAGTCTTTAGTCACCAGAGTCAGCCAGAAAAAAATTCAGGAAGTTATCTTAGCTATCAGTCCCAGTGTCGAAGGGGAAACCACGACTTTGTATATCGGGGGTTTACTGAAACCCTTCACTAAAGTTACCCGTATCGCTTTCGGGTTGCCCATGGGCGGCGATCTGGAATACGCTGATGAAGTAACTTTAGCGAGAGCTTTAGAAGGTCGTCGGGAATTGTAAAATCTCGCCAAGGTTGGGATTAAGTAGGGCTTGCTGAATAAATGTGAAATGTAGGCAAGGTAAGGGTTTTGTGGCTTTTCTCGTGAAACAGGTGCAAGATTTTGAGAGAATCGTGCTTCAACACCCTGCGTCTTCATCGGCCCGCGTCCTGTAGGGGCGAAGCATTCGGGCAATAACCTATCGGTGAAACCGGAGATTTTCTATCCGAATGCTTCGCCCGTACTTTTTGCCGCAAACCCTAAGTAGGGAGGCACAATTATTTGTAGGATGGGTTAGCGGTAGTGTAAACTATGCGGGCGTTGGGTTTCATGCTTCAACCCAACCTACGTTCATCTTATATTTAATTCCACCCACCTACTTAGACATTATTGAGGACAATTATTCGGCCCGACTACTCAAAGGGTTATTGAGATTGCCAGTGCCAGGACGTTTGACACTATGGGATTGTAGGAGTGAGATCGCCTGTTGGTACTGGGGATCATCCTTAGTTCCCAGCAAAGAAGGATCATCGCGGAAGCGCAGCTGTTGTTCCCGGGTTAACTCGATCTGCACATCGGGTTTAATGCCTTTTTTGTAGATATTTTCGCCGTTGGGGGGATAATAACGGGCAATTGTCACCGCTAAACCAGAACCGTCGGAGAGGGTGTGTACCGATTGGACGGTACTCTTGCCATAGGTCGATGTACCTACTAAAGTCGCCCGGCCATTTTCTTTTAGCGCTCCAGCGAGGATTTCGCTGGCACTCGCTGAACCTTTATTAACCAAGACTACTAGGGGTAAATCGGTAATAGCGGTGTTATTGGCGATAAATTGACGATCTCCGCCCCGTCGATCGATGGTGCTAACGATTTTGCCCTGTTTCATCCACATACGAGCGATATCGACACTAGCAAATAGTAACCCGCCGGGGTTGCCCCGTAGATCGAGAACATAGCCGGATATCTGTTGTTGACTTAATTCCTCGATCGCCTGTTTCATTTGTTCGGCTGCGTGGGAACTAAATTCATCCAGTTTGATATAACCAACTTTCACCCCACCTTCCTGTTTAAGGGTATAGCTAACGGAGGGGATTTCGATATCTACCCGGGTCAAAGTCACTTCAAATACCCCTTGATTGGGACGGGCAAGCTGTAAACTAACGCTAGTACCCACTTCTCCCTGTAGTGCCTCCATTGCCTGTTCTAGGGTCATTAAAGCGGTGGGTTTGCCATTAATTCTGATCAGGCGATCGCCGCTTTTCACTCCCGCTTCCTTGGCGGGGGATTTTTTCACCGTATCGACAACAACCAGATCGCTAGTGCGTTTATCGAGAGCTAAACGTACCCCAATTCCCGATAATTCTCCGGAAGTTTGACTGGTGAGGACAGAAAATTCCCTAGGAGTTAAAAAACGGGTATAAGTATCACCCAATTCCTTTAAAGCTTCGCGGATTGCTGTGTAAGCTTGTTGGGGATTAGTATAATTTCTGCTTAACAATTCTTGACGTTTTTTTTGCCAGTCAATTTGATGAAAACCACGATCTACAAATTCATTATTAACAATTTGCCAAACTTGGTCGATGACTGCTTTCGGGTTATCTTCTAAGGGTTTTTCCCCTTTGGCTGCGGGGGTGAGGACCATCAGGGAACTAACTGCTAGGGTAGCGATCGCACCTCCAGATAGGAGTTTCTGCACGGAAACGAACGAGGGACGCGACTGGTTCATAAAGACAAAGCCAAAATAAGATTGACGTTTCAATAAAGCCATTCAAAAAGCGGGAGCATTTTGCCTTCGAGGGAGGTGAGGAGCAGTGTTAACTACGACTTTCGTATAGATAAGGGAGTTCCTTGTCTGGCTCTAATATCCACTATAATTCTAGTTCTATAAAATCGAGCAATATCTGACGATGAATTTTTCCTAAAGGACGAGTCTGATTAATCTTCTGCGAATAGTATTCCCCTTGAAGGATGGCAGCCGGAGGTAATAATGCTAAATCTTGCCCTTCCGTTTGCACTAATTTTTCTAATTCCACGGTCAGGGGTACATGATAAAGATAACGAGAGAGATTATCATCGTTGTAAGAGCGAAAATAGCGTAAACTAGGGGCTTCGTAGTTAATTTCTTCTTTTAACTCTCGTTTTAACCCTATTTCTGGACTTTCACCCGCTTCCAAGTGACCACCAAATAAACCCCACACCCCCGGATAGAGAATCGTCGGGATGTCGTCGCGCAACTGCATTAAAAAGCGACCGTCCTGTTCTAAAATCGCCAAAGCAACAAATATCATCAGTTATCAGTTATCAGTTATCAGTTATCAGTTATCAGTTATCAGTTATCAGTTATCAGTTATCGGTTATCGGTTATCGGTTATCGGTTATCGGTTATCGGTTATCGGTTATCGGTTATCGGTTTTTGGTATTTTCTTGGCAGGTTTTTAGAATAGCCCAAAGCATTTTCCCAATTTCCTCCGCGTCATCATTAATACTTTGAAAGGCTCTTTCCTCTATGTAATTCGTGTCTTTCAATAGAGACAGCCAATACTTTGTTTCTAGACATTCTTTATAAGCTATTGACATTTTAGCTCGAAAATCAGCTTGAGAAATAGCTCCATTAGCCTCGGCAATGTTAGCCCCGATTGAAGTGCCACTCCTTAATAGCTGTTTTGACAAAATATATTCTTGTTTAGTTTCACACAAATATTTATAGCCTTTAACAATCCTAATGGCAAATTTATAAGCTTTGTCATAAACTTTACTCTCCATCTGTTTACCCCGCTACTGATTACTGATTACTGATTACTATTTCTCGTTTTGTTTATGGGGTAAAAAGAAAGCATCGAGGGGATCTGGGACGGGTTTAATCACTGCGGGGGGATTGGGTTTAACGGGGGTAACGACGGGAGTTTCTGGGGGTTTTGTTGCGGTTGCGGTGGGAATTGTCACCTGTCGGGGATTTTCCAGGGGTTTAGTTGAGACTGGGGGAGAATTATTTTCTGGGGGTTTAACTTCTGAGGTGGGGGAAGGTTTAATTTCTGGGGACGGGGAAGGAGTGGGAACCGAATTAACAGCTACTGCATCCATCTGTTCTAATTCCACCACATACACCTCGTTAACGGTTTGGGAACCTTGGGGAATAGCTTCAAAGTCAATTTTGCCCTTAATGACGATTTCTTCGCCTTGACGGGGTAATTTATTGCTATTGGTGCGAATCCAAATCTTACCGGACCCATCCTGCAAAAGATAGGCTCCTCCCGCTAAAAAAGGGGCATAATTGCTGACAGTTCCCCTAAGATAAACTAAAGCGCCTTTTGGTTTTTCCTGTAATTGCTCGATCGCTGTTAGGGGAGGATCACCGATGTAGGGAACGGCAATACCGAGGTCAGCAAGGGTACTACAACCGAATAACCCTAGCAATAATAATAAACTGCTGATGCGCCCTACACGAGTCTGGATAGACATTCTTGCTTTAACCTTAACGAGTGCGATTAGCCAATCTTTTTGACCATAGAATAGATCCGAAAGATTTTTGTTCTCGGTATTATCATAGAATGTCCGTAACTACTTGCCAAATTCTCGACGGGAAAGCCTTAGCTCAAAAAATCCAGCTTGGTCTAGGAGAGCGCATCCAGACGCTAAAATCTTCAATGGGAAGACCTCCGGGGTTAGCGGTGTTGATGGTGGGGGATAATCCTGCTAGTGCCGTTTATGTACGCAATAAGGAGAAAGCTTGTACTAAAATCGGCATGGCCTCTTTTGGTCGTCATTTTCCTACCGATACAAGTGAACTAGAAATTTTAGCGGAAATTGTCCGTCTCAATCAAGATGAGCGGGTGGACGGGATTTTAATTCAATTACCCTTACCTAAGCATTTAGACGCGGTTTCCCTTCTCTACCAAATTGACCCGAAAAAAGATGCTGATGGTTTACATCCTCTCAATTTAGGCGGTTTAGTGCGGGGTGATGACTGTATCCGCAGTTGTACTCCTGCGGGGGTCATGGCACTGCTGAAAGAATATAATATTCCCATAGCCGGTAAGCACGCGGTGGTGGTGGGTCGCAGTATTCTAGTGGGGAAACCTTTAGCTTTAATGTTATTGGAGGAAAACGCTACGGTAACTATTGCTCACTCGCGCACGGAAAATCTGGCAGAAATAACCAGAAGTGCCGATATTTTAGTACCTGCGGTCGGTAAAGCGAATTTAATCACCCCGGATATGGTAAAACCTGATGCGGTGGTGGTGGATGTGGGGATTAATCGTGTCGCTGACCGTTTGGTGGGAGATGTGGACTATGCGGGGGTTTTAGAAGTGGCTAGTTATCTTACTCCTGTCCCCGGGGGTGTCGGTCCGATGACGGTGGCAATGTTATTAAAAAATACCTTGTTAAGTTACGAACGTAAGTTATAAATCCGCAGCTACCAGCTATCAGCTATTCAGCGATTCTACCGATACAATTTTGTCAATCTAGCAAGTGGGGATTTTTACGGGGAAACTCTCTTTTAAAATTGGGCTTTACTTTTGATTTTATTACTCAATCCAAGCTTTTGGGGGGTTCTACCCCCCAAACCCCCCGTTGGGGGCGTGGCGCCGCCCCCAAACCCCCCGCGCATTAGTTTTTCGGTGGGATGCTTACAGGCAGCCGCTGACGCATCTGTAATAATTTAAGCGTCACTGATAATTGCTGATTGTCGGTATTTCTGCAAATGTGAGATGCACCTACTTGATTTTTTTTAACTATGTTGGTAGGATTTTACAAAACTGGATAGACTATACTTTGCACGGCTACAACTTGCATTTTTTACTCAAGGACAATAATATAGTTTAAGAGTCATAATTAGAAGCAAAGCACTCATTAAAAACATGATTAACCTAGAATTCACGGAAGAAGAAAAGAACTCACTGTATT
>NZ_JADBVE010000370.1:0-23797 GCF_020245285.1 Microcystis sp. M31BS1 | reverse complement strand
GTAGAGCAGTAGGAGAGGCGACTCTCTTACTGACTTTAATTATCAAGGTCGCCGGTGGGCAATCGGAGACCTTAAAAAACGGACGGGTCGGACAGCATAAGACTTCTGTTAAAGAAGCAGCGTCCTGTGAAGCGTCAACCCCATTGACGCGACCATCCTAAAAAGGTGGCGTGGTGAGGAATCACCGTCCGTTTACGGCGGTGAGGATGTCAACGACAAAAATAAGCTAAACTAACGGCAAAGATAATAGGTTTTGATTTTTTCCTTGGGATTACTTATGGACGGTATCTGTACCTTAGCTAACGATCGCGTTTACGATCAATTAATCGCTCTACTCAACAGCATCGAAGTAAATGGGGGAAAAGCTCTTCCTGTTTGTGTCTATCCCTACGATGACAACATCGAACGTATCAAAGCGGAAATTGCTCAACGTCCTAACGTACAGTTGTTTGATAATCAGGAAATTATTGAACGCTGGGAAAATTTCGCCAAGTCGATTTGGGATAGCCACCCGCAAGCCCGCGAACGTTGGTTGAAATCGGGTTGCACTGACCGATATTATCGTATGGGAATGCACCACCGTTTTATTGCTTTTGATAGTCCCTTCGATCGTTTTATCTACATGGATGGGGACACCTTGCTACTCGATGCCATTGATAAAATCTTCGCTATTCTAGATAGGCACGATTGTGTTGTTTATGACTTTCAGCACAAAGATCCCACTCATGTCTATGAAGTTTCTCAACCAAAATTATTCGAGGTTTTTTCCCGTGATCGTATCGAAAAGGAGATTTTTTGTGCAGGTTTCTACGCTTCTAAAACTGGTTTATTAGATGAAAATCAGCGAGATTGGCTCATAGAACAATTGCGAGCAGGAGAAGCGGAAATTCTCTATCCGATGGCTCCCGATCAAACTATCGTCAATTATATGATGATGCGCTCAAATTTTTCTATATATAATCTAGCTCTTCAATTGCCTAAAGAAGAACGCACCGGCTGCTGTGTCACCTCTCCCCATTTTCAGGCTTTAGATAATATTCTTTACGATCAGGGCAAACGGTTGACATACCTTCACTACATCGGTTTATCTTCCTCTCTGTTCACTCGACTTTGTAGCGGTGAAAATCTCGATTTTCCCTATCGAGATATTTTCTTACACTATCGTTATCTCTACGAACCTAGTCAACGTCCTATATTTACCGGTAGTCCCAAACCCTATCAACCACCGACCCCTACCTTTTGGCAAAAAGTAACCAGAAAACTCGGCTTAGGAAAATAATAATTACAGTCATTTCAATTATTAAGATTGAATCGTATCAGACTTATCCGAAATGACTATACATTTTCAAGGTCTAATCTTCTGCATAAGAAGAGTCCAAGCGAAAAAAAGCCAAAAAGTAGCGGAATGTATAACGCGCCACTACATCTCAGAAAAAACCTCTTACAATAGAGACAAATCAGAGATCAATGGGGGTGAACGTCATGTTAGTGATTTTAACCGACGAACACATTCTCGATACGGGTTCTGTCTGTCAGGGCTGTCTTTTAGCCAACCAGCAGGGACAACCCCGGTGGCGAGAGGGTAAACTAGGCTGTGGTCACTCCTTGGGTAAAGGAGGAAGCCAACAGCCCAATCTCTACGAGTGTCAGATGGGCTTTACAATTGCTAATATTGAAGGCTAATCAGACCTTTTAAATGCTCAACTTAGAGTTGAGTTAGGGGGATTTTCCTGGCAATCAGAGGAAAGAATCAAGGCTATTACTAATCCCCAATTAGATACAATGACAATAATGGCTGAGGGTTTCGTAGCATCGCTCGTAGGCTTTTTGGGCTTGGGTTAAAACAGCGTCGGAAATTTCTATGTCTAATTTTCTGGCTTGTTTAATAATTTTACCCGCTCTGATATTCTCGGAAGAATCTCCTATACCGCGAGTGCCAGTGGTTTTTAAAACTCGATATTCTTCAGAAAATCCCGTTTTAGTATCGAGATGACTCTGTAAACTATTAAAGACCAATTGACTTTGGTTTAATACCTGATCGTGGGTGATAAATAAACTCTTTTCTTTGCTGTTAATTAATTGAGCATAACTTTCTAAGGTGGCTAAACGACCGGTATAATAACCCAGGGCGTGCTGCTCGTTTTGATGGGGTTTAATATCTAGAATACTAGCTAAAGTGCGCTGCGGTTCTCGTAGTAAAAATATGGTCTTAACCGGATCAGATTGCAAAAAACTATGATCTAAAAACTTCTGATCATGAAGAACTTTATCTAAAATATATTTATGATTCATGTTTAAATCTTTCAACCGCCAGTAGAGTTGAAACATTAAAGTTTTAAAATCCTGTTCACTCTCATAAACCAGATGAGTTTCGCCAAAACCGATAATTTCAGGATTAGAATTGAGGATATGGGTCAATAAAGACGAACCCGATCGCATATGGCTAAGGATAAATAAAACCTGATAGGGTTGGGGACGAAAGAGGATTTTATAGGGGTCTTTGGGTATATCAATGCGTGCCTGAAAATACTTATAAGTTAAACGATGGGTTAAACCCTGCCAAGATTGGGGTAAGCGATCGAGGGCTATAGTCATAGGTTAATCAGGAATTGTGTCAACTTGTCGCTAAGATTCCCCTATAATGTATCCCATTTAAGACCCAAACAAAAGTGAGGTTTATACAAAATGGGATTGCCAAGTTGTTCGCTCTGGTTTTTTACGGCGCGAACCGATGTCTGGTTTATGATGAACACTATTCCCCATCTAGTCAAAATGAGTCAGTTTCCCTTCGAGGAAAAGGTACTGTCTATTGACACGGCCCCTTTAAGCGGGGAAAAGGTTAATCGCCCCGGACTGGGTACAATGGAGGAGTTAAGAGCCTGTGCTGAAAAATTAGTTAAAGATGGCATAATCGATCGCCTAGTGGATTTTAACTACGATCCCAGCTATCGTCAGCGCATCTATCAAAAGCATTTCGGCAGTCCCCTCCGTTCCACCCATAACTACAAAGGTTATCCGATTTTCGGCTCGATCTTCAAAATCGAGTCCTGTCGCAGCGATTATATGGTTCATTATGACAGTGACATGATGCTCTACCAAGAACCGGATTACAGTTGGATCCGCGAAGGGATCGAGTTAATGGAAACCCATCCAGAAATGATGTTTGTGCGTCCTTTGTCCGGCCCACCCCGGCCCGATGGTACGATTTATTCTCAGCATCCTTGCACGAAAAATCCGGACGGATTCTATCAATTTAAATTTTTTGGTAGTCGTGCCTATCTACTTAATTGTCGTCGCTACGATCGCCTTTTACCGATCACCCCCCTCTGGCGCTCTTATAAAAATACCTTTCTCGATCACTTACCCGATGGTTTAAAAGCTTGGGGCAATATTTTGACCGGCAAAGGAAAACTCGACTCTTGGGAAATTATGGTTTCTCGCTCCCTAGAACAAAGCAACTACTATCGCGCCACTCTCACCAATGCCAAGGGTTGGACTTTGCACCCCAACGAGCGCTCTACCGCTTTTAGGCAAGCTTGGCCGACTATTATCGAAAAAATCGAAGCGGGTATTTACCCACCGCCCCAAGCTGGTTATTATGACCTGATTCCGGAATTATGGTATTAAAAGAGCGTTATTTCTCTAGATTTGAGGTGAGGCGGTACTTAGAGATTGCAGGTGGGGCGATATTTTTGTTTCAATTAGAGAAGACAGGAGATGAAACAACCCAAAAGAAAACCCAACCACCGCCGGAGATTGGGTTGTCTGGTTATGAATTGATTTTAAGGAGCTAAAGCGTTACCGCGCAGGAGAGAACCGATGGTTTTAGCAGTAATCTTCATCTGTACGAGAGGATTAGCGGGAACAACGGTTTTATAGAGATAACTGTCAAAAGTCATCTTCTGTACGTCCTTATCGGAACACATTTCCACAAAAGCTTCCCGGGTGGCATCGGTACGGTAGAAAACCCGTTGCAGAATATCTAATACCAGATAGGTCATACCGTATTTCTTATCCCAACGCTTGAGGTAGAGTTTTAACTCGTCCTCTGTGGGGATACGTTGGCCGCCGTTGGTGACTTCGACAATGGTTTCCGCACACATCCGCGCCGATTTAGCGGCGAAATAGATGCCTTCTCCCGAAGACTTCGTAACTGTTCCCGCAGCATCACCTACGAGGGCCACGCGACCAACTACACGACGAGGACGGGGATGTTCGGGGATGGGGTGAGCCTCCACCCGGATGATTTCGCCACCTTCGAGACGACGGGCCGCACGAGCGCGAATACCAGCTTGTAGGTCTTTAATCATGGCTTTATTGACCTTCATTGTGCCAGTACCGACGGCGACGTGATCGTATTTGGGGAATACCCAAGCGTAGAAGTCGGGGGATACGTCTTTTCCTACATACATTTCCGCCAGATCTTCGTAGTAGGCCATTTTATCTTGGGGGAGACGGATGCGTTCTTGGAAAGCGATCGCATAGTTGTAATCCCCAGCATCAATAGCTTTAGCAATGCGGGAATTAGCACCGTCGGCACCGATAACCACATCCACCTTCAGAGATTTCATTTCCCCTTGGGAATTGCCGTGGGAGTGATCAGCGTAGTGTAGGGTATAGGGATCGGTGCTATTGGTGGGAATGTCGAGACCGTAAACGGTTCCGTTGATTAAATGCGCTCCTAATTTATGGGCGCGTTCTCTCATAAAACCGTCGAGGACTTCCCGACGACACATTCCGATATATTCGTCTTGATTATCGAGATTAATATCGACTTCGACGTTAGAGGGGGAGATCATTTTCATTTTTCTCACCCGGCGATCGATAATTTCAGGAGGTAGGTCAAATTCGCTCACCATACAGAGAGGAATCGCTCCACCACAGGGTTTAGCATTATCTAATTTGCGTTCAAATAAATAGGTTTCAATGCCTGCTTTAGCTAATGTTTCTGCCGCCGAAGAACCGGCCGGCCCTGAACCCACAACAGCGACTCTTAACACTCAGGTTTTCTCCTACATACTTACGAGCGAGTACGCTTTGCAGTGTACCACAGGGGTTTAGCCGAAAGGAACGATATCCTCCGATTCTGCCCGATCTTGCAACAGTGCTTAACATCCTCTGTTACAAAAGTTTATTTTACTGCCCGTAGATGTTTTTTTATCGATGTGTTGTATTGTGTTACACCCGTAGAGAAAAAAAGTGCTAAACCCCTCTCCCAAACTGGGAAAAGGGGATAGGTGCGAGGATTCTTAACCTCTTGCTTTCAACCAATCAGTAATAGCGGGGGGTAAATCCCGTTGCACTTTGCCACTGACATACATTCCGATATGTCCGACCGGGAAAGCACAAGCGGTATAGTCAGAAGTACCGATATAATTCCCTAAAGCGAGGGAAGAAGCGGGAGGTACAAGGTGATCTTTATCCGCATAAAGATTGAGAATTGGCATGGTCAGATTGTGTAAATCTACCCGTTTATCTCCTAACATCACTTCCCCTTTAATCAGTTTATTTTGCTGATAGAAATCCTTGAGGAACTGTCGGTAGGATTCTCCCGCTTGGTCGGGACTATCAAAAATCCATTTTTCCATACGCAGAAAATTAACTAATTTTGATTCGTCTTCCATGATGTCAGGAAAATCGAGGTATTTCTGATAACCTAACTGTAAAGGTTTCAATTCCAGAAACTCTAAGTTGAGAAAATCTCCTGGAATATTGCCCATAGTATCTACCATTAAATCGATGTCTAATGCTTCGGAACCCAAGGAACATCCCCCGCGCATATTTAAGAGGGTCTCGGTTTGATAAAAGTCCACCGGTGTCACCATTGTCACCAGATTTTTTATCTTATCAGGATAGAGGGAACTATAGCATAAACTAAAGGTTCCTCCCTGACAGATTCCCAACAGATTAATCTTGTCGAGATGGTGACTTTGACGAATAAAATCGACGCAATTATCCACATAACCATTGATATAATCATCAAGGGTTAACCAGCGATCGCTTCTGGTGGGATAGCCCCAATCAATTAAGTAGATATCTAAGCCTAATTTCAGCAGATTTGCCACTAAAGAACGCCCTTCCTGTAAATCTACCATGTAGGGACGATTGACCAAGGCATAAACCATCAACAAGGGAATCTCGAAGGGTTTTTCGACCACGGGTTTAAAGTGGTAGAGAATGATTTTATCTTCCCGATAAACTGCTTCTTTTTCCGAGACTCCACACTGAATATCTTCTTCTTTAACTCGTTTGAGATTGTCCAAACCTTTGAGATTTTTTTGAGTTAATTCTAGATAATCTTGGGTAAAATCTTCCAGTTTCACTTGCGTCAAAAATGGCCACATAATTTAATTCTCCTAGAAAAGTGGGGAAGTGGGGAAGTGGGGAAGTGGGGAAGTGGGGAAGTGGGGAAGTGGGGGAATTTCAACTAAAACCCCTAAAACCCTAACACCCCAACACCCCATCACCCTATCTCCTGAATCCTGACTCCTGACTCCTGACTCCTGACTCCTGATAGCTTACCTGATTGTCAAGCACAATTAACTAATTGTTACTTTCTACTGCTTGTTTTTCTCCTAAAGTTTTTTTGAGACTTTTTACCTCTTTGCGTAATTCATAGATAGTCCGATGAATTTCATCGACTTCGCTGCGGGTAGGCAGATTCATTGAGCGCAGGTAAATTTCCATTAAATCCTGCTGTTTGAGGCGATAATCATTGAGGGAATTAATAAATTTTCCCCGTACTTTTAGGTTTTCTGGTTGACAAAAAGCCTTTTCAAAAATATCATCGGCGACGACACTCCACAGATCTTGAAATTCTCGCCAATTCTTGACAGGTTGACCTTTTTCTGCTAGGAAAACTAATTTTTTAGTTAAAGCTTCAAAGGATTTAACTTGAATATCAGCCAGCACAATTTGATAGTTAATACTAGCTTGATAAAGAATGCGCCAAGTTTCAAAACTATCGAGTAATTTGCGGTTAAATTCTCGCGGCAATCCCAATAAAGGCATCTGTAACCATTGGCCAAAAGTTTCATCATAAAACTTCTGCCAATAGATATTATTGAGTTCGATCAAAGAAGAAGTATTACCTAACCAAGCTTTGGTTATTGTGTCATTTGACAGCACCAAAGGATCGAACCATAAATGATTGAGACTTTGCAATTGTTGCAGGTAAATTGTCCATAGTTGACTGACATCTTGACTACTTTGGGAAGTGGTAGTAGTAAAACTATTCAGTTGACCGCGCATCTGTTGGGTATAATTATTTAAAATTGTTTGCCAGTCTTCTCCTGTTTGCATTTTCGGAAAGATATTTTCCCAAGCTTCCATCGATAATTTTAGGAATTTGATCAATAAATCCCGATTATCAAAATAGCGCTGGGTTGCCTCTTGTAATTCTGGTTTAATATTGCCCATAGGAGTCGGTATCGCCCCCATCATATCAAACCAACTTGACCACATTTTTGCCCCGGTTTCCGTCCAAAGATTGACGTAATCCGCAGCCATCTCACTCCAAGCTTGTGTCGGTTTATCCATTATTTTTGCCCTTTTCCTTTAACGCTGATTTCGCTAGTTTACTAACCCACCCTACACCCGATAACTAATAACTGATAAGTCATATTTTTCCAGACTTGGCAATTTTTGCTAGTAATCTTAACGCTTCATTGACTGAGGCTGAATCTTGAAAAATTTCCGCCACATCGGGAGCGAGAATTATCACATTACTAGCCTGTCGATAAGCTTGATAATATTTGCCACGAATACCACTGGAAAAGTCATATTCAGACCTCATCTCGTCACTAACCGTTTCTTCAGACTCCTGATTCATAATTTTTTCTCTCCTGTTTACTAGACTAGCCTGTCGATAAGCTTGATAATATTTGCCACGAATACCACTGGAAAAGTCATATTCAGACCTCATCTCGTCACTAACCGTTTCTTCAGACTCCTGATTCATAATTTTTTCTCTCCTGTTTACTAGCTAAACGGGCGCTAATTAAGTGAATCTCATTTTCTCTTTCTGTATGGGATATGACTAACAGCTTTTGTGATTTTGACTGTCCTATCGTCAGAAAACGAAACTCACCCACTGAATCAAGCAACTTAGCAGGGACAATAACAAACACATTTTCCATCTTTGAATTAGATAACTGATAACTCACCCACTGATAACTCACCCACTGATAACTCACCCACTGATAACTGATAACTGATAACTGATAACTGATAACTGATAACTGATTAGGTGTGATGGGCCCCATTAACTCTGAGGACTTCTCCAGAGACATAACTGCTGGCAACAGGAGAGAGTAAATAGGCAGTTGCCCAGGCGATATCTGCGGGTTCACCGAAGCGACGACAGGGAATTTCGGCGGTGATTTTATCGCGAACTTTATCGGGAATCGCTAAAGTCATTTCCGTGTTAATAAACCCCGGCGCAATCGCATTGGCGCGAATATTATAACGGGCAGCTTCTCGCGCTAGGGATTTGACTAAACCGATAACTGCCGCTTTTGTAGCCGCGTAATTAGTTTGGCCGGCATTACCGCGATCACCGGAAATAGAACTAATACAAACGATCGATCCCGCTTGTCGTTCGTACATTCCCTCAATAAACGGCTTAATCGTGTGATTAACCCCTTTTAAGTTGACATTAATCACTAAATCCCAATCTAGGGGCGTTAATTTAGGGAAAAAGTTGTCTCTGGTAATCCCCGCGTTAGCGACGATACCGTAAACCGGTCCCAATTCCGCTTCAATTTGTTTAGCTGCCGCTTCCATGGATTCCAACTTAGTCACGTCGGCCACAATGCCTAAACCCTGGGGATTATCGGCGACTAAATCCGTGTAAGCCACCTTAGCCCCCAAATCTATCAAAAGAGAGACAATAGCCGCCCCAATGCCTCGATTTCCGCCCGTAACGACGATAACTTTCTCCTCTAGTCCCAGAGATACCATAGCTTTTTCCTCCTAAACTCTTTCAATTGCGATCGCTGTTCCGCCACCGGTCCCATGACAGATGGCCCCCATACCGAGGGTTTTATCCTGTACTTTCAACGCGTTAATTAACGTCACCAGAATCCGCGCGCCGGAAGCGCCGATAGGATGACCCAAGGCGATCGCACCACCGTGAACGTTTTGTTTTTCCCTCGCTAACCCCAGATCCATCTCAAAAAGCAGATTATTTAAGGCAAAAGCTTCGTTATTTTCCACTAAATCGAAATCTTCGATCGTTTTATCTAGGGATGCCAGTAATTTTTTCACCGCGAGGACGGGGAACTCTGGGAAGCGATCGGTTTTTCCAGCACCCACAGCACCGCCAAGGATTTTGGCAATTGGTTTTAAACCGTACTGATCCACAGCTTTTTTACTGGCTAAAAGGATAGCGGCGGCCCCATCGGAAATCTGACTACTATTCCCCGCGGTTAAAACTCCCGACGGATTAAAAGCCGGCCGCAGTTTTCCTAAACCTTCCGGGGTACTATCGGAACGAATACCCTCATCTTGAGCGATAATTGTGGAACCTTTCTTAGATTTAAGCTCAATTGGCACGATTTCACCGTTAAACCAGCCTTTTTCTGTGGCTGTGGCCGCTCTTTGGTGGGATAAAGCGGCAATTTCATCTAATGCTTGCCGAGAGACACCGCGATCGAGACAGAGGCGATCGACTTGGGAACCCATGCCCTCAGTCGTGGTAGCATCGGTTAAGCCATCGTGGAGTAATAGGTCGGTTAATTGTTCCGGCGCACCCATGAGGAATTTATAACCCCACCGGGCCCGATGGGAGAGAAAAAAGCCGGTTTGGGACATGGATTCAATACCACCAGCGAGGATGAGATCCGCTTCTCCAGCGCGAATTGAGGTAGCAGCGTTACTAACGGCAATCATTCCCGAAGAACAAACCATATCCACCCGATATCCGTCCACGCTTACGGGAATTCCTGCTTTAATCGCCGCTTGTCGGGGAATTAACTGACCATGACCCGATCCCAAAACATTGCCGAAAATATACAAATCTAGGGCTTCTGGGGGCAAATTAGCGATTTCTAGGGCAGATTTCATCACTGTTGCCCCTAAATCGGCCGGGGATAATCCGATTAATCCCCCACCAAAACGACCAATTGGAGTCCGGACAGCGGCCACGATATAAACTTCTTGCATAGACTTCTCTCTATTGGGAAGCGAAGATACTAGATAGAATTTGCTTAAGAATATCGAGTCCGAAAAAAGCAAAATCCCAATTGACTGTCATTGGTTACAAGTTCTTGGCCTCGATGCCTTGAGTTTTTGTCTATCTACTCTCGATCTTGCAACAGAATTTCTGTGTCAGAAGATATATTCATTAGAATTTAACTTTTCTGGTAGCAATCCCCTTTTTTTATGGATTTAGTCAAGCGTCTAGTTTTTATCGGTGGTGGCCATAGTCATGCGATCGCTCTTCGTCTTTGGGGGCAATCACCTCTCAAAAACGTTCAATTAACTTTAATTAGCGATGTCACCCATACCCCCTATTCGGGAATGTTACCCGGCCACATCGCCGGTTTTTATGATTTTGCCGAGACTCATATCGATTTACCTTCTCTAGCTAGGTATTCTCAAGCGCAATTCTGTTTAGCTAAGGCTAACATCATAGATACGGAAAAATGTCAAGTAATTTGTCATAATTCTTCACCAATTCCCTTTGATTATCTCTCGATCGATATCGGCAGCATCCCAGCAGTGGATAATGTTATCGGTGCTAAAGAGTACGCTATCCCCGCCAAACCAGTGCCGATTTTTCGGGAAGGATGGCAAGAAATCCTCAAAAAAGCGGTTAGTAACCCCAATAATACTCTAAATATCGTCATTGTTGGTGGTGGCGCAGGCGGGGTCGAATTAGCTTTAAATATGCAGTCCCGTTTGACCAAAATTCTCAACTCTAGCAGTAATTTGAATTTATCTCTAATTCATCGAGGAAAAAAACTCCTACCAGCCCATAATAATTGGGTCGGTCAACGTTTGGAGAATATTTGTCAACAAAGGGGAATTAGATTATATTTATCAACGGATGTGACGGCAGTGCAAGCAGATCAGATTATCTGTTCATCGGGGTTAGTTTTGCCCGTAGATTATATAATTTGGGTAACGACTGCCTCGGCCCCTAGTTGGATTAAAGCGTCGGGATTACTGACAGATGAACAAGGGTTTATTTTGGTGAATAATTATCTGCAATCTCTTTCCCATCCCCATATTTTTGCCGTGGGAGA
This sequence comes from Microcystis sp. M31BS1, assembly GCF_020245285.1. Classification (NCBI taxonomy): domain Bacteria; kingdom Bacillati; phylum Cyanobacteriota; class Cyanophyceae; order Chroococcales; family Microcystaceae; genus Microcystis; species Microcystis sp. M31BS1. Next base: position 12,548 of record NZ_JADBVE010000370.1, on the reverse strand, counting down.
TATTGCCACGATTCCAGATTATCCCCGTCCGAAAGCGGGAGTTTTTGCCGTCCGACAAGGAAAACCCCTGTTCGATAATTTAGTCAGAATTCTGCAAAATCAGCCCCTAAAACCCTATTTTCCCCAGAAAAATTATCTGAGTTTAATCGGGACGGGAGACCAAAAAGCGATCGCATCTAGGGGCGGTTTTGGCTGGCAATCACCGTTATTATGGTTATGGAAAGATCGGATCGATCGAGCTTTTATGAGACAATTTGAACAAAAATGATGAGTTGCTTTGTCATAGGATTGAATGGCAGTTTAAGTCGGTTGGGAGGTGTGAGAAGCATGACTTAAAGTTGTTGTCTAAATGTCCAAATCGTGAGAAAAAGTTTAAGATTGCTGCTTTGTGGGAGTTTGAAGAATTTGAAGGCGCAGTTTGCGATCGCTGTTTTCTCTCTTTTGCTGAGATGAGAAACTGCAAACATCGAAAAAATCTTAAAAAATTTGACTCTAAGGGAAAAATAAATAGCAATATAGCTCTAATATAAATTTAGAGCCAAGAGGATATTTATGTTTAATTTTAACATAGAAGACTATTTAACGGATACAAAATTAATTAGAATGTCGATTTCCTATGCAATGTATAGTAGGCTTAATGACGATCAATTTTGTAATTTTTTTGAACTAAGTATCAATTGTAAAAATCAAAATAAAATCAACCTTTTAGTTGAATATATTAAAAATATCTACTCTTTAAAACAACCTTATATACCAGATGAGTCATTTGCTTATACTTATCCCAAAGAAGATTTCTTTATTAGAAGATGTGTATATTTGCCTTTTAAAGAATATGCAATTAGATATCATTTGATTAATGTCCTTTCCTTGGCAGTTGAAAATTCTTTTATTAAAACAAGCTATGCTAACCGAACTCAACGATCACTCAGTGGATTTATCCATTTGTTTAAACTTTATAATGATCAATATAAAGAATTCATCCAATGGGGGGAAAATCTTATTAAAGAATTTAAAAAAGAGCAGAGAGAGTCTTATTTATTAAACGCCGACATAACATCATTTTATGATAGTGTATCACCTCATTACTTAATCAATAATCTTTTTGATTTAACAGGGAGTATTCTACCTCAAAAATATAAACCGTTGTTGCAGAAAATATTGCAGCCAGAAATTGAATTTTACTCAGTTGTTGATAAATTATTAAAGTTAGAAAAAAAAGAACAAGGACTTTTAGTAGGTAATATAACTGATGGCTATTTGGCAAATATTTTACTAAGTAAAATAGATGAATTGATGATTGCTTATGGCTTTCATTATGCTCGATACGTTGATGATATTAAAATTATTACTAATACTAAAGATGAAGTAATCAAAGCGGTTAATATTTTGCAAGAAGAACTACATAGGATAGGACTAAACTTAAACTCGGCAAAAACGGAAATTATACATAATCCTAAATATGTCAAAGATTTTTTTAGAAAAGATCATCAAATAGCTTATGGTAATGAACTTATAAATGAGGAACATTGGGAAGATAATCAGAAAACAGAAAAAGATGAAGATGAAGATGAAGATTTTGACATAAATACTATTAATCTTACAGCCAACCTTCAAGAAAAAGATTGTCATCGAATAACTAATTATTTATTTTCTTTAAAAGATCATCATGATTACGATGAAAACTTGGTTATACAATTAATCAATAAAATCCCAGAAATCATTTGTAAGTATCCAAAAACAATCAAAAAAAATACTTGGACTGTTGTTGAATTTATTATCTTTGGATTTCCTAATAACATAATATCTTCCGCATACAAAGCAATGAATGATATTTTTAAGAATCAAAATATCATGGATTATGCCAGAACAAGATTAATTCATCATTTAGTAAAACCTCGAAAAAAAGATCCGCCATATATTCTCATGATGATTAAAAATCGTGAAAGATTGCGTGAAAAACTAATTGCTCAATTTCAAACCTTTCTTTCTACAAAATCCATTGACTTAAATCTCAACTCATTGTACGCATTATGGATCTTATCTCATCAAGATAATGGCCAGACTTTTGATGAAAATTTATTTCGTAAAAATGTAGAAAATTATTTACCTCGACCAATTTCTCATACTATTTCAAGGGTTTTGTCATCAATTTTTTCCCATAAAGATAATTTCAACTTTTGTGATTACTTTGATTTTACTGAGCTATCGAATAATAGTGAGAGTGAAGGATTAGAATAGTGAGAGTGAAGGATTAGATGACTTGATGACTTTTACAAATTTTAAAATATATCGGCAATATCAATTATATCTGAAGACATATCTTTTCTTAAAAAGATGTATAAAATACTACAAGCTCTTGAGCGACCAATATATCTTAATCTTCTTAAGCGAATGGTCTCAGAAATGGGTTCTGGTTCTAATTCCACTAATAAAATTATATGATTTTCTAAGCCTTGAAAATCGTAAATAGTTGACCAAGTAATTGTTTGTGGATGAAGAGGACTAGCGAGAGAGAATCGCTTAAATTTGAAAGTAGAAATTTTTGATGCTATCGAGTCAAGAAAGTTTTGACTTGGTTGTTTAGAAAAGAGGATTGTTATGTGTTTAGGTAAAACCTTTTCATCGTTTATTAATGCCAAAATATTGCTTTTTATGGCTTTAATTAAGTCTTCATCAGTTATGTAATAATCTGTGATGACTTCCTTAAACTGTCTGACAGGCTTTTTTACTTTATAGGTTGGACTAATATATTCTTCGTAAGAATCAAAAATATTAATTGTGTTTCTGATTACTTTTTGCAGGGTATAATTAAAGGGTTTAAATATCTCTTGTATATCATTTTCATTAGTTTTTTGAGAATCATCTTTAAAAATTAAAATTGATCGATTAAACATTTGACTAGCATAGTCAGCTATTTTTCTTAAAAAATCACCATCTAATTGTTGTGCCTCATCAATAATAATTCTGACTTCTTCTAAATTTTCTTTATTTTCTAAAACTTTTTGTACTAAACTAAGTTCTTTAAGCGTAAATATCTTTAAAAGATCATTATTAATTGCAACATTAAGCGAAATTTCCTTATAGATATAATCTTTTGAATCCTGAGAATTAGTAATGAATAAAACCAATCTATCAGATTGAATATTTGAAATAGCTTGTGAGATTGCGAGTTGAGTTTTTCCTGTTCCCGCAGGTCCATCAATAAGGATTGGAGTTTTAACTTTATAAAAACCATCTAAAATTTCTTGTTGCTCTTTAGTCAGCTTAATTATAGTTTGTTCCTCATCTTCTAGTTTTGCACTTAGGGATTTTCTAAATTCTGAATTAGGGGTAATTAAAGTTTTAATTTCTTCTACTATCTTTTTGCCAAGATGTTTATGACTATTATTACTATAATGACTATATATTTCGTTGATTTTCTCACCTATATTTTTCAGATCATCTCTAAATAAAGTAACTTCTCTTTCCATAAAAGGAGCTAAATTTCCCTCTAAAATATCAATATGAGGAAAACAAATTGCATATCCACAAGTTATCCAACGATTTTTCAAACTAGATAGTTTACTTTTTAGAAATAACGGCAATTTTCTTGAGTTAGCTAATTGTTTTTTGTAGGGATTTTGATAAGAAATATTATCTCCCGATTTCCACTTATCGTGTTCCCCGTCGTAAGAAAATCGAGTTCCTCCCTTGACTTCAATAATCAATAGACCTTTCTGGGGATGAACTAACAAGAAATCCGTTTCTCTTTCAGTTATAGCTCCATCTTTATCCTTAAAACTCCAGTATCTGTCTTGAAAAATGTAAAAATCATCGTCAAGTTGGGATAGTAAATGATATACTTCTGATTCTCCCCGTAAATTAGGATTAGAAGGCGCATCTGGGGGAAACATTTTAGCCATAATTGATATTACCCATAATTAAAAACGAGTGATCACACAGTCTGCCTTCGGCAACGCAACTCTCTAAATCCTAACTTACCAAAAAATGCCTCATACTTATCATGACTCCCAATAAAATAAGGAAGTAAAGCGATAAATCAACAAAATGCTATGGTCATCAATCTCAATATCCCACCCTCCCAACCATCAGCTAATCTAAAGGTAAAAATACTGATAGAAACCCTTAAAAATGGTCAATATGCTGTATCTATCGCTGAATTGCCTCATTTTCGAGTCCAAGCACCCACCAAAGAAGAAGCCATTTCCCAACTACAAACAACCTTTATCGAACAAATTAGCCAAATTGAAACGATATCATGGACAACACCTCTAGATAACCCCTCACCCTTTAGATGATGACAGTGAAGTAGATCCCTCATATTATCTGTAGAGGATAAAGATTTGTGTCTCAATATATTCTCGATACTGACCATATTTCCCTAATTCTTCGCAATCATCCCCAAGTTATTGCTAATGCGTCCCGTCATTCCATTTCCGTTACAATCATTACTGTTCAGGAACTTTTCAGTGGAACGAACCACAGAGACACAGAGGACACAAAGACCGATCGCTACTATATAAGTTAAACTTATCACACAGAACCTAGAAGAGCCCTTTTTTAAGTTTCTTCTCTTTTTGTTAATGAAAGATGTGACCAATGGATACCCTAAAAGGGGCGAGGTTTTAAACCCAAAATTCTGATAAAGTAAAAATCGTCCCGATAGCTTGACCGGTTATCGGGAGAGAACGTCAATAGTTTGTTAAATAGTACATATAAACCAATGCTACGTCTTCGCTCGATTATTTCCCTAGTTTTAGTCCTAGTTACTACCCTGCTGGTTAGTTGCAGTGGTCCCCAAGCAACTATCCCCACCGTTTACAGTCCGCAAAAAATCGAACAGTTACAGGTTTACATCCAACCCATAGAAGGATTTCGCAAAAAAATGAGCGTTTTGCAAGACCTCATCGCTGACAAAAATTGGGTAGATACTCGCACCTATATCCACGGTCCTTTGGGGCAATTGCGTCAGGAAATGGTAGGATTATCCCGTAATTTACTGCCCAAAGACCAAGAAAAAGCCAAGCAGTTAGCGAAAAATCTTTTCGTTCACTTTGAACGTATCGATGCGGCAGCCAAAGAAAAAGATGCTAGTCTTGCTGCTAATCAATTCCAAGAAGCATTAAAAGACTTCGATGCTTTCTTAAATATTGTTCCTAGTTAGTTTTTATCAGTGTTCAGTTATCAGTGATCAGTTATCAGTGATCAGTTATCAGCTTTTTTAAAAAATCTCTGGCTTTTTGCCTAGAGATTGTTGTCAGAGAGAAGCACACAAAAACTTTTTTTCTTATTTATAGCAGCAAATTTTAACCCCCCGCAAGGGCAAGGATGATATTAGTTAAACTGATCAAGCTTGCACTCAAATCATCAAACCCTGATGCTGAAAAACCTTCCAGAAAAAATTTTTCTTTTAGGGTAGGGGGTAGGGGTAAATTTTCCTTCAGGTTCGGGTTTATTGAGGAGTAGGGACAAGAAACAATGTCCTCAAAAACACAGTTAAGTACCTAAGCAAAATTAATTACACATCTAAGCTCTCAGCCGTCAGCCTTTTGCTGATGTGAGTAAACAGTGAACTGAAAACTCAAATCCGATCCCTGATAGCTGTCTCGGAGTCTCGGAGTCTCGGAGTCTCGGAGTCTCGACTAGGAAATTAATTTTGCACGACTACTTATCGCAGTGATCTTAATAAGCTAAACGGCGCTTAACCTGCATGATCCAATAGCTATAACCCTTTTGGAGTCTATATCGGTGATCCGAAGTAAAAGCCGTTTAGCTTAGTGAGGTAGGAAGTCTCTGGTTTTAGGGAACAGGCAAGAGGGAGCGCCGGAGTTGGGCAAGTGGGGAGAAAGGAGCAGGGGAGGGGGGGAGAAAAAAGCTGACGGCTGCGAGCGGGGGGAATCAAGACAATTTACAATTGCTTAATAATTGTTGCCACTGCCGTGATAATATGTCTTGTGGCTTACCTGAGCGTCATAGCTGGGAAAGCAATCCAGATATTGAGATTAGTCTATCGCTGATTTAGGTGTACCTTGTCTGACCCATCGATCAAATCTCCCCCAACCCCAGAAACCAACCCGCTGTCAGATCCGATGCGGGAATACTATCAACTACAAAACACCCTATTGATCACCACCCTGATCTTAAGCGGTCTGATCTTTATACCCGTGTGGCTGTTTTATTCCCTCAATACTGCCCTTAATTACCTATTAGGGGCAATGGTGGGAGTCGTTTACCTAAAACTCCTGGCCGGGGAAGTGGAAAAATTGGGGGTAACGAAAAATCGGGTAGGCAAAAAAGGATTAGCCCTATTCGCTGGATTAATCATCATCGCCAGTCGTTGGCAAGAACTGCACATAGTGCCGGTTTTTTTGGGTTTTTTGACCTATAAAGGCGCAATCATCGTCTATACCCTGCAAACCATCTTCAAGCTGGAGCAGAAAGCCGATTCCTAAACCCTTTAACCGTTCAAAATAACCCTGAGTTGCGAACCTGAATCTCCCCAAGGTGGAAATGTTAGACAGTTTAAGTGTGCTTAATTTTTATAGTCTCGCTTCCCTGGAAGTGGGACAACACTGGTACTGGCACATCGGCGGACTAAAAATTCACGGGCAAGTGATCGCGGTCTCCTGGATCGTCTTCGCTATCTTAATCATCGCCTCGATCGCCGCTACCCGCAAAATCCAGAAAGTCCCTAGCGGTATTCAAAACCTCATGGAGTACGTTCTGGAATTTCTGCGCGATTTAGCCAAAAACCAGCTAGGAGAAAAGGAATATCGACCCTGGTTGCCCTTCATCGGCACCCTATTTTTATTTATTTTCGTTTCTAACTGGTTAGGGGCCTTGATTCCTTGGAAGTTAATCGAACTGCCCGAAGGAGAATTAGCCGCCCCCACTAACGACATCAATACCACGGTGGCGTTAGCCCTACTGACTTCCCTCGCTTACTTCTACGCAGGCATCAGTAAAAAAGGACTCGGTTACTTCGCTCACTACCTAGAGCCGATTCCCGTGCTATTACCGATCAAAATTTTAGAAGACTTTACCAAACCCCTCTCCCTCAGCTTCCGTCTTTTCGGAAACATCCTTGCAGACGAGTTGGTAGTAGCCGTATTGGTCTTCCTTGTCCCCCTAGTCGTACCCCTACCCCTGATGGCTCTCGGTTTATTTACCAGCGCTATTCAGGCCCTTGTCTTCGCCACCCTTGCCGGGGCCTATATCCATGAGGCCCTGGAATCGGAACACGAAGAAGAACACGCTTAAAAGCGAGGGACGAAAAAAGAAAAATTTCTTAGGAAAAAGTGTCCAAATAATAGGATAATAACTAAGAAATTATTGGTCGAATTCAGGATGAGCAACTGAATTCCCAGATCGTTCTTTCCCAAAAACTCTTTCGGGAGTTTTGAGCAGAAAACCAGCCATTTTTTACGGCTGAGAACGCGCTCTGTAAACAACAGATTGAAATTGATTAGTAAATAGAGGAAAAAATCACCATGAACCCCACAGTAGCTGCCGCTTCCGTTATCGCCGCCGCCCTCGCCGTTGGTTTAGCCGCTATCGGCCCCGGTGTTGGTCAAGGTACCGCTTCTGGAGAAGCTGTTTCCGGTATCGCCCGTCAACCCGAAGCTGAAGGAAGAATTCGTGGTACCCTTCTCCTCAGCTTGGCATTCATGGAATCCTTAACCATCTACGGCTTGGTTATCGCTCTCGTTTTACTGTTCGCTAACCCCTTCGCCTAATTAAAAAAGCAGTGGGCTATCAGCCCCCAGTCCTCAGCTTGGCAGCAGAGTTTTAAAAACTCGAAAAAACGCCAAGAGAGCCAACTAAAAAATCTGGTTTTTGGGACTGAAGGCTGATAGCTAGTTAAGGGAATTTTAGTGATTCCCCCTGACTGTTTATTGTTAAAGCAGGGGGATCATCTTCCTTTTTTGAACCTGTCTATAGCTTCTATTTATCAGGAATAAATCAATGTTTGATTTCGATGCCACCCTGCCAGTGATGGCACTACAATTTATTCTTTTGGCAGTGATCCTGAACGCCGTTTTTTATAAACCCCTCAGTAAAGTTTTAGATGAACGGGCGGAGTATATTCGGCAAACCGAAGGTGGAGCCAAAGAACAACTAGCCAAAACCGAAGCACTGGTACAAGAGTACGAATTGCAATTAAGTTCGGCTCGTAAACAATCCCAAGAGATTATCGCCCAAGCGCAAGCCGAGGCCCAAAAACTAGCCAGCGAACGAGTTGCCGCAGCCCAAAAAGAAGCGATCGCTCGTAAAGAAGCCGTCGCCGCCGAAATTGCCCAACAGAAAGAAGAAGCCTTTCGTTCTCTAGAAGGACAAGTGGCCTCTCTTTCCCGTCAAATTCTCGAAAAACTCCTCGGCGCCGAACTCGTTCGCTAAACCCCAGCCCTTGGTTAATAACAGTGATCAGTGAAAAGATAGAAGTCAGTCGTCAGGAGTTAGAAGACTGGAAACTTACCTCTGATAACTGATAACTGAATAACCTACTCCCCGCCCTCAATAATCATGATCATCGACACAGTTTTATTATTAGCCACGGAGGCGAAGGAAGCGGCAGCAGAAGGATTCGGCATCAACACCGATATCCTAGGAACTAACCTATTTAACCTCTCAATTCTGCTCGGTTTAGTCATCTTCTACGGCCGCAAAGTTCTCGGACAAATCCTCGGAGAACGTCAGTCGAAGATTGCTGAAGCTTTAGCCGAAGCTGAAGACCGGAAAAATATTGCCGCTAACGCCCTCGCCGAAGAACAGAAAAAACTCGCCCTAGCAAAACAAGAGGCGGGACAAATTATCAATAATGCTCGAGATAGAGCTAAAACTGTCACCGCCGACATCGCCGCCCAAGCCGAACTCGATATTCAAAGAATGCGCGAAAGTGCCGCTAAAGATCTCTCGGCGGAACAGGATCGCGTTTTAGTAGAATTACGCCAAAGAATTACCGCTTTAGCCTTAGCTAATGTGGAATCCCAATTAAGCACCGGCCTGGAAGAATCGGTACAACAAACCCTAATTGATCGCAGTTTGGCCAACCTAGGAGGTAAATAGATGCAGGGAAGTTTAATCAGTTCAGAAATAGCCGAACCCTACGCCCAAGCATTACTTTCCGTCGCCCAAAGCAGCGGACAATTAGAAGCGATCGGCGGCGAAATAAAATCCCTCTTAGAATTGTTGGAAAATGCTCCCGATCTAAGGGCTTTTATCGGCAATCCCGTCATCAAAGAAGAAGCTAAAAAAGCCGTTCTTTCCCAAGTAATGGGAACCAGTGCCAATCCCTATTTAACTAACTTCATGATGTTATTAGTCGATAAACGTCGGATTCAATTTTTAGAACCCGTTTGTCAACAATATCTCACCCTGGCCAGAGCGCTGACTAACACCGTTTTAGCGGAAGTTTCCTCGGCCACCGAATTGAACGATAGCCAAAAACAAATCGTCATCGACAAAGTGAAAACCCTCACCGGGGCAAATGTGGTCGAACTGAAAACCAAAGTTGATGGCAGCCTCATCGGTGGTGTGGTGATCAAAGTCGGTTCTCAGGTCTTTGATGCCAGCATTCGCGGTCAACTACAACGCCTCAGCCTCTCCCTGCGCTAAGGTCATCTAATCTCCCTTTTTTGCCGTTTTTTCACCTTCTAATTTTTTACTTTTTCCCAGATTAAACTATGGTAGCTATCAGACCCGACGAAATTAGCACGATTATTCGTCAACAGATCGAATCCTATAACCAAGAAGTACAGGTCTCCAACGTGGGAACCGTCCTGCAAGTGGGTGACGGTACTGCCCGCATCTACGGCCTACAACAGGCCATGTCGGGAGAACTATTAGAATTTGAAGATGGAACCGTCGGCATCGCCCTTAACCTCGAAGAAGATAACGTCGGTGCGGTGTTAATGGGTGACGGTTTCGGGATTAAAGAAGGCGGTACGGTGAAAGCTACCGGTAAAATCGCTCAGGTTCCCGTGGGTGATGCCTTAGTCGGCCGCGTGGTTGATGCCCTCGGTCGTCCCATCGACGGTAAAGGGGACATCCTCGCCAGCGAAACCCGTCTGGTGGAATCCCCCGCCCCCGGTATTGTCGCTCGCAAATCCGTCTGTGAACCGATGCAAACGGGTATTACCGCTATCGATGCCATGATTCCCGTCGGTCGTGGTCAACGGGAGTTAATTATCGGTGACAGAAAAACCGGTAAAACAGCGATCGCCATTGACACAATCATTAACCAGAAAAGCGAAGACGTGATCTGTGTCTATGTCGCCATCGGTCAAAAAGCCTCCACCGTCGCCCAAGTAATCGACACCCTCACCCAAAGAGGCGCCATGGATTACACCGTGGTGGTGGCCGCTAACGCTAACGACCCCGCCACCCTCCAGTATATCGCCCCCTATACCGGAGCTTCGATCGCCGAATACTTCATGTATAAAGGCAAAGCGACCCTAGTTATCTACGATGACCTCACCAAACAGGCTCAAGCTTATCGTCAGTTATCCCTGCTCATGCGTCGTCCTCCCGGTCGGGAAGCTTACCCCGGCGACGTTTTCTATCTCCACTCCCGTTTACTAGAGCGCGCCGCTAAACTCAGCGATGCTCTCGGTGGTGGTAGCATGACCGCCCTGCCGATTATCGAAACCCAGGCCGGTGACGTTTCTGCCTACATTCCCACCAATGTAATTTCGATTACTGACGGTCAGATATTCCTCTCCACCGACCTCTTTAACGCTGGTTTCCGTCCCGCAATTAACGCTGGTATTTCCGTATCCCGCGTGGGTTCGGCGGCTCAAACGAAAGCGATGAAGAAAGTTGCTGGTAAATTAAAACTCGAATTAGCCCAGTTTGACGAATTAGAAGCTTTTGCTCAATTCGCTTCTGACCTTGATGCGGCCACCCAAGCACAACTGTCTCGCGGTCAACGTCTGCGTCAAATCCTCAAACAGCCCCAAAACTTCCCCCTCTCCGTTTGGGAACAGGTGGCGGTGGTTTATGCCGGTTTAAACGGTTATCTCGACGATATCGCCACCGATAAAGTTATCGATTTCTGCACCGGTTTGCGGGAATACCTGAAAACCAGCAAACCTCGTTACGTTGAGATCGTCAGCACTGAAAAACAACTCAACGACGAAGCGGAAGGCCTGCTCAAAGATGGCATCAACGAGTACAAACAGGCTTTCAAGTAACCTTCTGTGAGCTTTAAGCTGTCAGCCTTTTCAGTTATCAGTGATCGGTAAACAGTGATCAGTAAACAGTGAAAAGATGGCAAGAAACTGCTATTTAATACTGCTCACTTACAACTCCAATCTGATAACTGATGACTGATGACTGATAACTGATAACTGTTAACTGATGACTGATGACTGATAACTGATAACTGATAACTGAATTATGCCTAATCTCAAAGCGATTCGCGACCAAATTCAATCGGTCAAAAATACCAAAAAAATTACCGAGGCCATGCGTCTGGTGGCGGCAGCAAAAGTGCGTCGCGCCCAAGAACAAGTTCTCTGTACCCGTCCTTTTGCCGATGCCCTCGCTCAGGTACTCTATAATCTTCAAGGTCGTTTAGCCTTTAGTGATGTTAATTTACCCCTGCTGGCCCAACGGGAAGTAAAAACCGTGGCTCTGTTAATAGTCACAGGCGATCGAGGTCTTTGTGGCGGTTATAATACTAACGTCATCCGTCGTGCCGAACAACGGATGAATGAATTAAAAGAGCAAGGGATTAACTATCAATTAGTTATTGCCGGCCGGAAAGCGGCACAGTATTTCGAGCGCCGGAATGCTCCCATTGCCGCTAAATTTATTAACCTCGAACAGATTCCCACTGCCGATGAAGCTGGCACGATTGGGGATGAATTGCTTTCCTTATTTTTATCGGAAACAGTCGATCGAGTCGAGTTAATTTATACTCGTTTTATCTCCCTGATCAGTTCCACTCCGGTGATTCAAACCCTGTTACCTTTAACTACCCAAGGTTTAGCGGTACAGGATGACGAGATTTTCCGTTTGGTGACTAAAGAAGGAAAATTTAAGGTACAACGGGAAAAAATGGCCAGCCAACCGGCGCAGGTTTTTCCCCAAGACATGATTTTTGAGCAGAATCCCGTCCAAATCCTCGATTCTCTCCTACCTTTGTACTTAAATAACCAATTACTGCGCGCCCTCCAGGAATCGGCAGCTAGTGAATTAGCAGCCCGGATGACGGCGATGAGTAACGCCAGCGAGAACGCCAGCGAGTTAATCGGGACTTTAAGCCGTACCTACAACAAGGCGCGTCAAGCCGCTATTACCCAAGAATTGCTAGAAGTAGTAGCGGGAGCCAACGCTCTCTAGGTTTAAGCCATTTTTTCTTCTGATTATCAGTAGGAGTGATTATTTTCACTCCTTTTTTTATATAGGGTCTGCTGAAAAAGTTTTTCCTGGGGGTAGGAGTCAGGAGTCAGGAGTCAGGAGTCGGTCGTTTTAGGCTTTGTTGCCCTTGTTTTTTGTACCAAGCGATGTACTACAAGAAGGATAATGCAAGGTTTTTGAACGTC
>NZ_JADBVE010000037.1:0-3486 GCF_020245285.1 Microcystis sp. M31BS1 | reverse complement strand
TCCTTATCTGGCAAGAGACTTAATTGATTAGTTCGCTCTAGAAAAAAACAATTAACAAAAATCGCTAAATGCCTTTCTATATAAGGGTTCCATCCCTTATAACTCCCGTCCATTGCATAACACAAACCGAAGAGCCAAAATACTTCTCACTTCCTAACTCATAATTCATAATTGATAGTGGAGTGATTTGTTATAAGTAGGGAGGCACAATTATTTGTAGGATGGGTTAGCAGTAGCCTAACATGATCTTTTAAATAATTGGGTTGGGTTTCGTTCCTCAACCCAACCTACGGCTAGAAAATCTCAAAAAAAATCGACCCGCCCTTAGGCGGGAGACAAAGGGCAAAAAAGCAAAAGAACAAAGGGTTAAAGTCCTGGGGAGACACACGCAACCCGAAAACCGTTGTAGTTGAAGTCGGGGTAGTTCCTGCCGCGGACGGCAGAACGACAGAAATAAGGGATGATGTCCCAAGAACCGCCGCGCAGACACTTGAGATGAGAACGATTATCATTATTAATAAGCCACGCCGATCCATCCTTTGGCGCTCCGATATAGTTATCGTGCCAATCGTCTTCGCACCACTCCCAAACATTGCCACTCATGTCATAGAGTCCCCAAGCATTGGGCCTTTTCTAGCCCACAGGATGAGTTTTATCCTGAGAATTTCCGCCATACCAAGCATAATTTCCTAACTGATTAGCATCATCACCGAAATAATAGCGAGTGGTAGTCCCCGCACGACAAGCATATTCCCATTCCGCTTCCGTGGGGAGGCGATAGGTTTTCCCGGTTATTTGACTCAATTTCTGACAAAAAGCTTGAGCATTGTTCCAACTAACCTGTTCTACCGGATTTTGTGGATTATTTTTAAACGGAGAGGGATTTGTTCCCATTACTGCTTGATATTGTGCCTGAGTGACTGGATATTTCCCAATCGCAAAACTGTTGACTTTAACTTGGTGTTGAGGCTTTTCATAGCTTTTAGCATCGGGATCACTGTCAGCAGATCCCATGAGAAATTGACCTGCTGGTAAGTTCACCATCTCTAGTGTGACTCGATTGGGTAGTTTTTCGGTAAATGGAGTAGGTGAAACAGGCTTTTTGACTGCTGCCGGTGCTGGTGGAGGTGACGGGGGAGAATTCCATCCCACAGGTTGTAAGGCATTTAAAACCTGTTGTGCTGTCCATCTTTGTTTTCTATCTTTTTGCAAACACCCTTCAATAATCGGTTTAAACTCTTTCGGTAAACTGGGGATTTGTAGCTCACAATTCATCACCTTGGCCATTAACTGGTTAATATCATTATTAAACTTATAGGGAAGTTGATTAGTCGTCATTTCGATTAACATAATACCTAATGACCACAGATCCCAAGCTGAGGAAATATCCCCCCTAAAGGCCTCAGGAGGCATATAAATAATTGTACCGCTATTGTGGACGGTTTGAGTGTGGCTTTTGTTATTTAAGGTTCTAATTAAGCCAAAATCTGCTAACTTGTATTGTTGATTAACCTTGAGGATATTACCCGGTTTTAAATCTCGATGGACTTTATTTTGTCCATGAAGATAATTTAAGCCCTGGGCGACTTGAGCAGCAATATTTTTAATCTCACTTGATGACAAACCGCCTTTGGCAATGTGATTTTCTAGGCTACCCTGTGCCAATTCCATGACTAAATAAAGCATTTCTGTATTGAGAAAAGTAAATTCCCCCACCGAATAAGCCTTAATTAAATTAGAATGTTCTAACTTTCTGGCATTTTTTAACTCAATTAATTTATCATCGCTACTTTCGGGAATAACTTTAACAGCAACTTCTTGAACCGATGTATTTCTGACCATTTCACTAGCATGAAATACACCACCGAAACTACCCGCACCGAGAAATTTATTAAGACGATAAGGGCCTATTTGTTGCCCTTCTAACATCTTCATCATTTGGTCTAGCATAATAATAACTCCTGAATTAAGTAGGTAGGCGTTAAAAATTATCAGATGCCCCCCTTATTAAGGGGGATCCCCCCGCCTATCGGCACCCCCCTTATCAAGGGGGGCAGGGGGGATCGAACCTAAAATCCATTTTTAATTTAATTATAACCAGCTACTTTAGCCAATTTGTCCGTTCAAACATTGTCATTAGTTAGACCCTGTTGCAACCTTTGTCCCTCTATTTTAATCTAGGCTTTCAGCTTTGCTGTCAGTGGGGAATAATGCTCACCCTATGTGCCTAAAAATATTAAGAGATGTAACTATTTATGCCTAACCTAGAAAGTGATTACTCAACAGGGGTGAGATCAGGATAGTCTAGATCGAGCAGTCCGATAGATGTTTAGTTAAATTCCTACTTCAGATATGTCCGTTTCTAGTCCTCCTCGTTCCCTGCGTATCGGTTCGCGTAAAAGTCAGTTAGCCCTAGTACAAACCTATTGGGTACAGGCAGAATTGAGTAAACACCACCCCCATCGACAGTTTGAGGTGGAGACGATGAGTACCCAAGGCGATAAAATTCTCGATGTGGCCCTGGCGAAAATCGGTGATAAGGGTTTATTTACCAAAGAACTAGAAGTGGGAATGTTGGATAGATCGATCGATCTTGCCGTCCATTCTCTCAAGGATCTGCCCACTAATTTGCCCGAAGGCTTAATCTTGGGTTGCGTCACCGAAAGAGTTAATCCGGCCGATGCTTTGGTGGTAAATAGCCAAAATCAAGACTATCAATTAGACACTTTACCGGAAGGTGCGGTGGTGGGGACTTCTTCCCTGCGGCGATTGGCCCAGTTGCGTTACCATTATCCCCATCTGACTTTTAAAGATGTGCGCGGCAATGTCAACACCCGTCTGGCAAAACTGGACGCGGGAGAATACGACGCGATTATTCTGGCAGTAGCGGGATTGGAAAGGTTAGGATTAGGCGATCGAGTTCATCAGGTTATTCCGGCGGAGATTTCTCTCCATGCGGTGGGACAGGGGGCTTTAGGGATAGAATGCCGCGATGGAGATCCGGAGGTTTTGGAAGTCCTAAAAGTGTTGGAACACGCCCCTAGCCGCGATAGATGCTATGCTGAACGCGCTTTTTTACGGGAGTTGGAGGGGGGTTGTCAAGTTCCCATCGGAGTGAATACGGCGATCGAGGATGGTATCCTAACTTTAACGGGTATGGTGGCTAGTCTCGACGGTAAGCGCCTGATTAAGGACTCGGTTAGCGGTGATCCTAGCCATGGGGAAGTCTTAGGACGAGATTTAGCCCATAAAGTGCGCGAGGCTGGTGCTGGAGAGATTTTAGCCCAGATTTTCACTGAAGTGGGACGATAATCAGTGATCAGTGATAAGTTATCAGTGGGTAAGTTAGGGACTTCCAAAAAATAAACTATTCATCCTCAAGAATAATAATCATTCTCGGAGTGTGGGAGGTAGGGATCGATGGTTGCCCCCTCCTTCCAATTTTGTAGTAGAATTAATCCTGTACATTATTAATCAAGTTTTTCT
>NZ_JADBVE010000369.1:0-14718 GCF_020245285.1 Microcystis sp. M31BS1 | reverse complement strand
AATCCTTATCTGGCAAGAGACTTAATTGATTAGTTCGCTCTAGAAAAAAACAATTAACAAAAATCGCTAAATGCCTTTCTATATAAGGGTTCCATCCCTTATAACTCCCGTCCATTGCATAACACAAACCGAAGAGCCGTTTATTTGGTCTATTGAAACGCCAAAACTCTTGATTTGTCCGCAGTTCTTAGTTTGGCACGGTTAATGGGGAACAATAACTATTTATGGGAGAATTATAGGTTCAATCCTATCAAAAAAAAATCACCCGATCGAATTAATTTTAAGTTTTGCGATCGAGATTGCCGTCACGACCAGTCCTCCATCCCTATAAACCAAGAATATTCTCCCCCATCACCCGCGAACCGGATGCTGTTGCTAGAATAATCTTCATAGTCCCCCAGCTACCGAAACGAGCAAAGAGAGAACCGCCACTTTATCAACTAATCAATTATGGATTTACTCGAATACCAAGCCAAGGAAATATTTGCTCAGGTAGGTATCCCCATTTTACCTTCCCAACCAATCCACGAACCGGGGGGACTAAAAAGATTAAACATTCCCTACCCCATCGTGCTGAAGTCCCAGGTACGAGCGGGAGGACGGGGAAAAGCAGGGGGGGTGAAATTTGTCGCTAATACCATTGATGCGATCGCTGCTGCCCATGCTATCTTTCATTTACCGATCGCCGGAGAATATCCAGAGGTAATTCTAGCAGAAGCCCGGTATAATCCGCAACAAGAGATATTTTTAGCCATTTTACTCGATTATCATCTGCAAAGACCGGTTTTACTGGGTGCGAGTCAAGGGGGGATGGATGTGGACAGTTTACTGGCAACCATGCAAAAAGTGGTCATTGAAGAGAGATTTTCCCCCTATCTCTGTCGGCAATTAGCCGTATCTATGGGTTTAAGAGGGTCTTTGATCGAGTCTATCAGTCAAATTCTCGAAAAAATGTATAGTCTCTTTGTCAGCAAAGATCTCGATATTATCGAGATTAATCCCCTGGGTATCAACGAAACTGGGGAAGTGATGGCCCTAGATGGCAAAATAACTGTTAATGATGCCGCTTTAGCCAGACATCTCGATCTTCTGGCCTTGACCCCACCCCAATTACAATCCCCTTGGTCGATAATTGATCAAACTGGCCGAATAGCGATGATCAGCAATGGCCAGGGTTTGATGTCCACTGTCTGGGATGCCTTAGCCAGCAAGGGAGCAAAACTAGCAGCCTGGCTTATACTGGAGGAAAGACTAGAATTAGAGCAATTAAACGAGCAAATAGAGTCCGGTCTGCAACAATTCCAACTATTGGCCGATTTAAAAGTGATTATCGTTGATATTATCAGTTATCCCGACTTTGGCCAAAAAGCGATCGAGACTATTAGTAATTACTACCGCAGTTATAGCCCATTATCACCCAGCCGGGGCAGCGGCGAACGAACGATCCGGGCCACCCGACAGGAAAGACAAACCTTGCAACCTCGATCTTTTCTCAATCCCACCCTACCACAAATAATTTTTCGCGTCCTAGCTGACAACCAAGCGATCGATCTCAGTCAGAGTTTAGCTGATGTTAACTTTCATTGGTTAGAGTCTTTAGAAGAGGTGGTCACTGCAGCCATTAAATTAGCCTAGAATCAGTGATCAGTGATCACTGATCAGATGTGAGTTTTCAGTTGACAAGGGACGAATCTAAAACCTTTGACTCTCGCCTTCAGAAGCTGATTGCTGTTTACTGTTTACTGACCACTGAAAAAAACTACCATCAACAGTGTCTCACCGATTACTGATTACTGTTTACTTTTAAGTAGCTGGTTATAATTAAATTAAAAATGGATTTTAGGTTCGATCCCCCCTGCCCCCCTTGATAAGGGGGGTGCCGATAGGCGGGGGGATCTGACAACTTTTAACGCCTACCTACTTAACTGAAACAACTCCCAACACTTAATATATGAAATGGACAGATAAGGATCAGATAATTATGCAAGGGATCGATCGACCCCTAGGCAAATATTATGCGGCAAGATTGAAAACCCAGGGAACCTGTTTAGTAGCGGGGGTGGCTAGTGGCCACGGTGGTGAGATAATCGCAGAGATACCAGTGTTTGATCTAGTGGCCGAGGCCGTTGCTGAAGCAGGGGAAATCAAGACCAGTTTAATTTTAGTCCCCCCCAATCAAGTCCTAGATGCGGCCTTAGAAGCGATCGCAGCAGCCATTCCCCAATTAATTATCGTCACCCCCGGAGTTCCCCCCTTGGATCTGGTGGAATTATTAAAGATAGCTAGTACCACCGGGACATTAATTCTCGGACCTGGCAGCCAGGGTGTAATTATTCCCAATTATCTTTGGTTGGGTATTTGTGAACCCAGTTTTTATCAATCGGGGACAATCGGTCTGATCACCCGCGGCGATCGCATAGGGGATGAAGTGGCGAAAACTTTAACAGCGGCCGGTTATGGTGAATCTATGGCGGTAAATTTGGGTACTGACGGCATTATTGGCTCCAATTTGTCCCAATGGTTGCAGGTTTTCGAGGAAGATGACAATACCGAGGCAATTCTCCTCGTCAGTCAGGTGGGAGGAAAGGCCGAAATCGAGGCAGCCAAATATATTGCCTCGGCGATCGAAAAACCGGTGATTGCCTATCTTGTGGGGTTAAATGCAGCGATTGAAACCAATTTCGGCGATACAGAAACAATTATTTCTAACCAACTTTCCTACTCTGTTGCCGCTAAGAATACCAGAAAAGATAGCTTACGTCATTTTCAAGAAGCTGGGGTGACAGTGGTGGAAAAATTAGCCGATTTACCTGCCTCTTTAGGGAAAGTCTTGTCCTGAATTTGACCCCATTGCTCCAATAATACTTATAATCCGACAATATTCTGCCAAAATAAGCACCTAACAGGATGTTTCACCCCATCCAGGGGATTTTCGATGACAATTCCTGAGAGCTACTATATCATGGTAGATCACCTGTGATTCCTCAGACTGGCCAAGATAAAGATGGCAACAGGCAAAAATTAGGAAAAATCAGCGACAATCGAAACGGCAAGATCAAAAAAAATTCTATTCTAGATTGACCCTTTCAGCAGACCAGCTATCTCACCCTTCTAGACAACGACCCTAAGGATAAATTCTATGGCGCAACAAAATAACCTAAAAACCGACAATATACACCAAATCGATCCCTATTGGGGTCCCCGATGGCTCGTAGAAGAACGGGACGCTTGCGGAGTCGGTTTTATTGCCGATGTACGCGGTTCTGGTAGCCATCAACTGATCGAACAGGCACTTTTAGCCTTAGGTTGTTTGGAACACCGGGGAGGCTGCAGCGCCGATCAGGATTCCGGTGACGGTTCCGGTATGATGACCGCTATCCCCAGAGATGTCCTCGCTCCTTGGTTCGCCGAAAATGGCTTAAATATGCCAGAATCTGAGCGCCTAGGGGTGGGTATGGTCTTTCTTCCCCAAGCGGACCAAGAACGAGCCGAGGCTAAAGCACACATTGAGGAAATTGTCAATAAATATAATATTAAGATTTTAGGTTGGCGCACTGTTCCCGTCCTTCCCCAAATCCTCGGAAGACAAGCAAGGGAAAATCAACCCTACGTCGAGCAAATTCTGGTTACTTCCCCCGATTTAGCCGGTTCTCAATTCGATCGCCTACTCTATATTGCCCGTTCTGAAGTCGGTAAGCAACTGGCCGATGATTTCTATTTCTGCTCCTTTTCCTGTCGCACCATTGTCTATAAAGGCATGGTACGGGGCGAAATCCTGCGAGAATTCTATCTAGACCTGCAAAATCCAGCCTATAGCAGTCAATTTGCTATTTATCACCGACGTTTTAGCACCAATACCCAACCGAAATGGCCTCTCGCTCAACCGATGCGCTTATTGGGTCATAACGGCGAAATTAACACCCTTTTGGGCAATATTAACTGGATGTCGGCCCGGGAACCCGCTTTAGAAACCCAAGGTTGGACCCACGAAGAATTACAATCCCTGACCCCCATTGTTAACCCCGCTAACAGCGACTCCTATAACCTCGATAGCGCCCTAGAATTATTGGTGAGAACCGGTCGCAGTCCCCTAGAAGCGGCTATGATCCTAGTGCCGGAGGCCTACAATAATCAGCCGGATTTACAGGATTATCCCGAAATTATCGACTTCTACGAATACTATAGCGGTTTACAGGAACCCTGGGACGGTCCAGCTTTACTGGTATTCAGTGACGGGGGAATCGTCGGTGCTTGTTTAGATCGCAACGGTTTGCGACCGGCCCGTTATAGCATTACTAACAACGGTTATATCGTCGTTTCCTCGGAAGCGGGAACTATTCCCCTCGATGAAACCACCATTATCGAAAAAGGTCGTCTCGGCCCTGGTCAAATGATCGCAGTTGACCTAGAAAAAGGCGAAATTAAGCGTAATTGGCCGATTAAACAGGAAATTGCCCGCTCTAATCCCTACGGTGAATGGGTGAAATCCCAACGCACCTTTATTGACAAAGAAACAGCGATAGATATTCCCGCTCCCAGTCATCTCCTTCCCCTGCAAACCGCTTTCGGTTACACATCCGAAGATGTGGATCTGATTATCGTTCCCATGGCAGAACAGGGAAAAGAACCGACTTTCTGTATGGGTGATGACACTCCCCTAGCAGTCCTCTCCAGTAAACCCCATCTTCTCTACGATTACTTTAAACAACGTTTTGCCCAAGTTACTAACCCTCCCATCGATCCTTTACGGGAAAGTTTAGTCATGTCCTTGACTATGTATCTGGGACGACGGGGTAATATCCTGAAATTGGGGGTTGATGACGCACATTTACTGAAATTAGACTCTCCCCTGCTCAATAATGCGGAATTAGCCAAAGTTAAAACCTCTAGCTACAAAACAGCCGAACTTTCTACCCTTTATGATCTGACCACCGGACCAGGGGGATTAGAAGATGCGATCGCTAATTTGTGCGCTGAGGCTGCCAAGAAAGTAGAATCGGGAGCAGAAATTTTAATTCTCAGTGACAGGACTGCTCCTATTGACGAAAAAACTAGCTATATTCCCCCTTTATTAGCTGTTGGTGCCGTCCATCATCACCTGATTCGCTCACACTTGCGTTTAAAAGCTTCGATTGTGATCGATACGGCCCAATGTTGGAGTACCCATCACTTCGCTTGTCTAATTGGTTATGGTGCTTCCGCAGTTTGTCCCTATCTGGCCCTAGAAACGATCGCCCAGTGGTGGATCGAGCCAAGAACGCAGAAATTGATGGAAAACGGCAAATTAGAAGCTATTAGCCTCGAAAAAGCTCTAATTAATTACCGCAAATCCGTAGAAGCAGGATTACTGAAAATCCTCTCGAAAATGGGTATTTCTCTCCTATCTTCCTACCATGGGGCGCAAATTTTCGAGGCGATCGGATTATCGGCAGATTTAGTTAAACTAGCTTTTAACGGTACTACCAGTCGCGTCGGGGGTTTAAGCATTGCTGAAGTAGCCCAAGAAGCGATCGCATTCCACAGTAAAGCTTTCCCCAATCTTACCGCTAAAAAACTAGAAAACTACGGTTTTGTCAACTACCGTCCGGGGGGAGAATACCACATGAATTCCCCGGAAATGGCGAAAGCACTCCATAAAGCAGTGGCTGCTCACTCCCAAGGTGAAGGATATGACCATTACGAAACCTATCGCCAAATCTTGCAGCAAAGACCCGTTACTGCATTGCGCGATTTATTAGAATTTAACAGCGATCGAGCCTCAATTGCCATCGAAGCAGTAGAATCGCTCGAAAGTATCCTGCAACGCTTCTGCACAGGGGGAATGTCCCTCGGTGCCTTGGGCCGGGAAGCACACGAAACCCTAGCGATCGCCATGAATCGCATCGGAGGTAAGTCCAATTCCGGAGAAGGGGGAGAAGATCCGATCCGCTACACCAGCTTAAGCGATGTGGATGAAGAAGGACATTCCGTGACCATGCCTCACCTAAACGGCTTAAAAAACGGTGATACGGCTAATTCTGCCATTAAACAGATAGCTTCGGGACGTTTTGGAGTCACTCCCGAATACTTAATGAGTGGAAAACAGCTAGAGATTAAAATGGCCCAAGGAGCAAAACCGGGAGAAGGAGGTCAATTACCTGGGAAAAAAGTCAGTCCCTATATTGCCATGTTACGGCGATCAAAACCGGGTGTTACCTTGATTTCTCCCCCTCCTCACCACGATATCTACTCGATCGAAGATTTAGCGCAATTAATCTACGATTTACACCAAATTAACCCCCGGGCCAAAGTTTCCGTCAAATTAGTGGCCGAGATCGGTATCGGCACAATTGCGGCCGGAGTTGCCAAAGCTAACGCTGATATTATCCAGATTTCTGGCCACGATGGTGGTACAGGTGCATCACCCCTAAGTTCGATTAAACACGCGGGTAGTCCCTGGGAATTGGGAGTAACGGAAGTGCATCGGATGTTAATGGAAAATCAACTGCGTCATCGGGTGATTTTGCGTGCAGATGGGGGACTAAAAACCGGTTGGGATATCCTCATGGCTGCTCTCATGGGTGCGGAGGAATTCGGTTTTGGTTCCATTTCCATGATTGCCGAGGGGTGCATCATGGCCCGCGTCTGTCACACGAATAATTGCCCTGTGGGAGTCGCTACCCAACAGGAACGTCTGCGCGCTCGTTTTCCAGGAATTCCCGCTCATGTGGTCAATTTCTTTACTTTGGTGGCCGAGGAAACGCGGCAATTATTGGCGAAATTAGGCTATCACAGTTTAAATGAGGTGATTGGCCGAGCAGATCTGTTAAAAGTGCGCTCCGATGCTCGTTTAACTAAGACAGAATCCCTCAATCTTGATTGTTTGTTGAATTTACCCGATGGCCGTAGCGATCGCTCTTGGTTGCAGCACGAGGAAGTACATAGTAACGGTGCTGTCCTCGATGAGGAAATTCTAGCCGATAGCGAGATTAAACAGGCGATCGAGCAACAGGGAACCGTCAGCAAAACCTACAGGATTGTCAATACCGATCGCTCCGTGGGGGCGAGAATTGCGGGGGTAATTGCCCAAAAATACGGTAATGACGGCTTTGAAGGCGAAATTAAGCTCAATTTCCAGGGTGCGGCCGGTCAAAGTTTCGGAGCATTTAATTTACCCGGTGTCAATCTCCATTTAGAGGGAGAAGCTAACGATTATGTGGGTAAAGGCATCTACGGCGGCGAAATCGTCATCTTACCGCCCCAAAACGCCAATTATCAGCCCGAAGATAACGCTATCATCGGTAATACCTGTCTCTACGGGGCCACCGGTGGGGTGTTATACGCTAATGGTCGCGCTGGTGAACGTTTTGCTGTCCGCAATTCCACTGCGAAAGCAGTTATCGAAGGGGCCGGGGACCACCTCTGTGAATATATGACCGGGGGGGTAATTGTCGTGCTTGGTTCCGTCGGTCGCAACGTCGGCGCCGGGATGACGGGAGGATTAGCTTATATCCTTGATCCGTCCCTACCGGAGAAACTCAACCCCGAAATTGTCAAGATTCAACGGGTTGGCACGGCTGCCGGTGCGGAACAGTTAAAATCTTTAATTGAGGCCCATGTAGAACGCACTAATAGCCCCAAAGGTAAGTTAATTTTAGC
This sequence comes from Microcystis sp. M31BS1, assembly GCF_020245285.1. Classification (NCBI taxonomy): domain Bacteria; kingdom Bacillati; phylum Cyanobacteriota; class Cyanophyceae; order Chroococcales; family Microcystaceae; genus Microcystis; species Microcystis sp. M31BS1. The sequence continues at coordinate 7,080 of NZ_JADBVE010000369.1, read as the reverse complement.
TAATTGGGATAGCTATCTCGGTCAATTCTGGCAAGTGGTCCCTCCCTCGGAAGCGGATAGTCCCGAAGCGCAAATTAGCGCGGAGAAAACCTTAACTTCGGTGTAATTTCCTCGGGGTGCGTTACTCTTGGTTAACGCACCCATTGATTAATTTCTTTGATGTCATAATTTGGCAATGACAAACGAAAAACTCAGATTTATCGATCTTTTTGCTGGTATTGGAGGATTTAGATTAGCTTTCGAGAGCGTTGGTTATGACTGTGTATATTCTTGTGAAATAGACGAAAACTGTCGAAAAGTATATTTCAATAATTTTCAAGAAATTCCCGATCAAGATATTAGAACAATTGCTATCCATGACCTGCCTGATTTTGAAGTGTTGACAGCAGGATTTCCCTGTCAACCCTTTAGCATTTCTGGAAAAAGAGCCGGGTTTAGAGATACAAGGGGAACTCTATTTTTTCACATCTGCGAAATAGTCGAATTAAAAAAGCCGAAAATAATTCTTCTGGAAAATGTTAAACACCTAATTCACCTCGACAAAGGCAAAAACTTAGATATTATTTTGCGTTCTTTGGAAGAACTGGGTTATTTAGTTGATTATAAGCTCTTAAATGCCAAGGATTTTGGTGTGCCGCAAAATCGAGAAAGAATTATTATTATTGCTACCCAAAATAAAAAATTTAATTTCAACTCATTAAAATATACTTCACCAATACCTAAGTTACGCGATTTTCTGTCTCCTCAAGGCAATTTTGAATACTTAGATAAAAAAGAATATACTCTCATTGATAATCCTACCTTACAACCATCAGGATTAATTTTTGTCGGGTATCGCAATAAAACTATCTGGAAAAAAGGTATCAGACCAAATACAGAACATTTATCCCGGGTTCATCATCAACCTAACCGAATTTATTCGATCGATGGAGTACATCCTACTATACCATCTCAGGAAACATCTGGACGTTTTTTTATTTATATACCCGAACAAGATCAGGTGCGTAAATTAACTATCCAAGAATGCTATCGACTGATGAAGTTTCCCGATAGTTTTCAAATTCATCCTAACTTAGCTGAGTCTTATAAACAGGTGGGTAATTCGGTTTGTATTCCCATGATTCAAGAGTTGGCTATTGCCATTAAGAAACATATTTCTGAAACCAATTCTAGAGTATCCTTAAAGGAGTTTTCTCTTTCTCGTCAGAATATTCAATTGGAAATTATCGGATTAGATTTTATGAACCATAAAGAAAAGTTATTAGAAATTTATGACCAATCCTTAAATTTAGATGATCGGCAACCACTGCCCCCTCAACCCTATCAAAACTATATCCAACAAATTGCTACTAATTGCTCAAAACAAAAGGCAGTTTATACGGTTTTAATAACTTTATTAGTTCATAAAATTCTCTATCCTAATCAAGATATTAGATACCATCAAACTAATTTACCTGGAGGATTTTCAGGAAGAACTATTGATACTCAGTATATTACTCCCACCTTGAAACAATTGGGATTACCAGCTATGGCAGAAAGTGGCTGGCTAACTCGTTCTTTAGAACAACCCTTTCCCTATACTTTAGATTATCAAGGTAAAATTAGTAATCAAAAAACCAAAGATGCTTTTCTGGGTTTAATTGATTTTATTGAAACTAATCCTCAACAAGCTGAAGTTATTTTAAGGCTTTTACTTCATCAAGTTAATCAGATTATCCAGACCCAAAAGATTAAAATTTTGAAGATAGATAATCCTGAACCTTTTGATATCAACACTTTGAGCAGTTGCCTAGAAAATCATTTTAGTTTCAATTATCAAACTCGCGGAGCTTCCAAATTACCTGTTTTAGCACTATATGCAATTTATCAAAGGTTAATTATAGAAGTAGAAAGATACAAATCCTGCACATTAAAACCTCTAGGCAGTCACACAGCTTCTGATCTAACTTCTGGTAGTGCAGGAGATATTGAGATTTTTGATAAAAATAAACAATTAGTAGAAGTTATTGAAATTAAGCATGGTAAGTACATTGATTTACAAATTCTCCGAATTGCCAAAGATAAAATTATCAAATTTAATCCGAGAAAATATTATATCCTATCATCGTTTGATGTTAAACCCACAGAAGTGGAGTTAATCATGTCTGAGATTCAAACTATCAAAAACAATCATGGTTGTCAAATAATCACCAATGGTATTATACCGACAATTAAATATTATCTGAGACTGATATCATCTCCAGAAGAATTTGTCAATAGCTATTCCCATCTGATTGAAATAGATTCGGAATTACAAACTATTCATAAATTAAAATGGAACGAAATTTTATCTAATCTTATTTCTCCAATTGAACAAATCTAAACTAGCGAGCTATACTATGGCCAAAATATACCATCGCTGGTGACAGCCTTTCTTAAGATGAAGTGTAACCTAATTTGGTATCGACGACCGACACCCCACAATCTGTCCCCACGAAAAACTTTTTCGGCCAACCCTATCTAGACTACACTTTTTAAGTAGCTAGACACAATTAATTACACATACTTTTGCCTTTTGCCTATCCTAACCAAGAAGTTAATTTTGTCCTATTACTTTATTACTCATGAATCCCCTCGTCAATTATTTTCGCAACCTGCAAGAAATCCACTCCTCCCAAGCAGCAGTAAAAGAAACCTCCTACTACGGCACTCTTGAAACTCTCCTCAACGAAATCGGTAAAACCCTAAAACCGCGAGTGCGCTGCATTATCAACCTCAGAAATCAGGGTGCGGGATTGCCGGACGGGGGACTTTTTAACGTCGATCAATTCCCCAAAAATCAAGAATTAGAGCCTTTTACGGCGATTTTTCCCGAAAGAGGCGCGATCGAGATTAAGGGAACCAAAGAAGATGTCAAAAAAATCGCCGCCAGCGAGCAAGTACAAAAATACTGGCAAAAATACGGTCAAGTATTAGTCAGCAATTATCGCGATTTTCTGCTCATTGGTCGCAATAGCCAAGGTCAACCGGTAGAATTAGAAGCCTATAGTTTAGCCCCGTCAGAAGCCGAGTTTTGGCTTAAAACCTCAAATCCATCCAAATTTGCCGCCGAACAGGGTGATAGCCTCTTAGAATACCTAAAGAGAGTGCTTTTACAGGCGGCTCCTATCACCTCACCGGCCGATGTTGCTTGGTTTCTTGCTTCCTATGCGCGGGACGCAAAAGCACGCTTAGAACATCATTCGGATCTTCCCGCTCTGGCCAATATTCGTCAAGCTTTAGAAAATGCTCTAGGTATCAAATTTGAACAGGAACAGGGAAATAAATTTTTTCGTTCTACCCTCGTGCAAACCCTCTTTTATGGTTTATTTTCTGCTTGGGTATTATGGCACAAGGAAAACCTCAATCGCGAGGATAAGTTCGATTGGAAATCCGCAGCCCACCATCTCCATGTTCCCATGTTAGCGATCCTATTCGAGCAGATCGCTGCGCCGAGTAAGTTAAAATCTTTGGGATTAGTAGAAGTTTTGAATTGGACCGGTGCAGCTTTAAATCGAGTGCGACGAGAGGAATTTTTTCGTCAATTCGATGAGGGACAAGCGGTACAGTATTTCTATGAACCATTTTTGCAAGCTTTTGATCCTGATTTACGCAAAGAATTGGGAGTTTGGTACACTCCTCCGGAAATTGTTCGCTATATGGTAGCGCGAGTCGATCGAGTTTTACGAGAAGAATTAAATATTGAGGACGGTTTAGCTAATCCCGATGTTTATATTCTCGATCCTTGCTGTGGAACCGGTGCTTATTTAGTCGAGGTTTTGCGCTATATTACCGATACTTTACAGGAAAATGGCGCGGGTGCTTTAGCCATGGCTTTGGTGAAAAAAGCAGCCATAGAAAGAATTTTCGGTTTCGAGATTTTAACTGCTCCTTTTGTCGTCGCTCATCTACAATTAGGTTTATTTTTGCAAAGTTTGGGTGTACCTTTAATAGAAGATAGTGAACGAGTCGGGATTTATCTGACTAATGCTTTAACCGGTTGGCAACCTCCCGATGAGGAAAGTAAACAGAAAATTCAACAGCTACAATTAAGTTTTCCAGAGTTAAATAAGGAACGAGAGGCAGCCGATGAAGTTAAGCGCGGTAAACCGATTTTAGTTATTCTCGGTAATCCTCCCTACAATGCTTTTGCTGGAACCAGTCCCGCAGAAGAAGCGGGTTTAGTGGAAGTGTATAAACAGGGTTTAATCTCCGATTGGGGGATTAAAAAGTTTAATTTGGATGAGTTATATGTGCGCTTTTTTCGTTTAGCAGAAAGATGTATTTCAGAAAATACCGGTAAAGGGGTTGTTTGTTATGTTTCTAACTATTCTTGGGTTAGTGAACCTTCTTTTGTTGTCTTGAGACAGAATCTATTAAAGAATTTCAATAAGTTCTGGATCGAAAATATGCACGGAAATCGCAAAATTTCTGAATATGCACCCGATGGTAGAACCAGTGAGACAATTTTCTCAATACCTGGATTCTCAGCAGGAATTCAACAGGGAGTGGTGATTTCTCTTTGGTTGAAAAATAGTTCTCAGCAAGGAACTAAGGTCTTATTTCGAGATGATATTGATGCAGCTAAAGCAGTTGAAAGAAGGTCACAACTTTTAGAAAGCTTAAAAAATCAAGATTTTGATGCTTTTTATCAAGTCTCTAACCCAGAACAATCTAATCGTTATTCTTTCCGTCCCTCCGATGTTTCCTCTCACTATTTAGCATGGCCAAAGTTAACAGATTTATGTAAAGAACCACCTAGCAATGGATTAATGGAAAAAAGGGGAGGAGCATTAATTGATATTGATAAATCAAGTTTAGAAAAAAGAATTAAAATGTATTATGATACTTCGATAACATGGGAAGAACTTAAAACATTAAAAACTGGATTAACGAAAGATGCTAGTGGATTTGAAGCCAAAAAAGTACGCTTAAAAGTTCAAAAATCAGAAGGTTTTCAACAAAATAACATTATACGCTATTTAATTCGACCTTTTGAAGTTAGATGGTGTTATTACAGCAAGATTAGTCCTTTATGGAATCGTTCCAGACCTGATTTATGGTCACAATGTTGGGAAGGAAATTCATTTCTTATGAGTCGTCCAGCAGGAGTTGCTAATCCTGAAGGAATACCAATATGTTATACACAATTGTTAGGAGATAATGATTTTCAAAGAGGTCATGCTTATTATTTTCCTATACGATTACGTCAAAATTTAGAGAAGGTGAATACAGAAGATAATACTCAAGGAAAATTATTCGATTCCGGTAACTTTAATAGTCCTTCAATAAAAGCTAATCTCTCGGAAAAATCTCGTCAATACTTAAATCAACTGGGTATTAATAATCTTGATGAAAATATCGAGAATGCTTCCTTAATTTGGCTGCACTCGTTAGCGATTGGTTACTCTACCTTGTATCTTGGGGAAAACGCCGATGGTATTCGTCAAGACTTCCCAAGGATTCCCATTCCTAATAGCCAAGAATTATTAATTAAATCTGCCCAACTAGGACAAGTGATCGCATCTCTTTTAGACACAGAAAACCCCGTTATAGGAGTCACCAAAAAACCGACCCCTGCACTGCAAAAAATCGCCTTGATTTCCTGCACTGATGGGGGAAATTTAAACCCAGATAAGGGGGATTTAATTATTAACGTCGGTTGGGGACACGGGGGTAAAAATGGCGTGACAATGCCGGGTAAAGGAAAAGCGATCGCCAGACAATATACACCCGCAGAAATGAGCGTAATTAGCCCAGAAATGCGAAAATTATTAGGAACGACCACCTATGATATTTATCTCAATGATCGAGCCTATTGGCAAAATATACCGGCCCGGGTGTGGGAATATACCATCGGGGGTTATCAAGTCATTAAAAAATGGCTAAGTTATCGCGAGGAAAAATTATTAGGACGGGGATTAACTATCGCAGAAGTGCAGGAAGTAAGCGAGATGACTAGAAGAATTACTGCGATTATTCTCCTAGAATCAGACCTAGATGATAACTACCAAAATATCAAAACGGCCGTGTATTCTTTTTAACTTAGTGTCAGCAGAATTCCCTCGCTTTTAGCGATGGGATGAATGCTGATACTAAATCCCTTGAGTACAGGCTAGTTATGAGACGAGGCACTCATGCAAGAAGCAAAAGGGGAAATAAATAATCAGTTTTTAATAACAGGATTTAGTATGACATTCAGTTTTCTTCCCATCCTCCAAGGATTGGATGATTGAAGCCTTCTGAAGCCAAAGAATATCTGTGATTGCCATCAAAACTGTTATATTATAGAAAAATATTGCTGAGATTTTTTCTATGCCTCTAATTAAAATTCAAACTTCTGTCACCTCCCTCGATGATGAGACGGTTAATCAACTTTTGCAGAGTCTTTCGGCTAAATTAGCTAAACATCTGGGAAAACCCGAATCCTATGTGATGACAGCTTTAGAATCGGGGATAAAAATGACTTTTGCTGGTACTTTTGAGCCGGTGTGTTATGTGGAGATTAAAAGTGTTGGTTCTATTTCCGCCGCTCAAACTAAAAGCATGAGTAGTGATTTTTGTCAAGAAATTGAGGCTTATTTAGGAATACCGAAAAATCGCATTTATCTAGAATTTGCCGAGGCGAAAGGTGATCTTTGGGGATGGAATGGCACTACTTTTGGCTAATTTATGCCAAAATTATCGGAGATAGGGCTTATTTTAACTCTCTGGTTAAGATTTTTGCCTGTTCAATCCAAGCTAACATCACCGCAATATCGGGACTTGACATCCTCGCCGCCGTAAAACGGACGGCGATTCCTCACCACGCCACTTTTTTAGGGTGGTCGCGTCAATGGGGTTGACGCAGATAGCGAAAAACGCTTAATTGCTTAAGTCTGACTCTTTCTCAACGTCCGTTTTGAGTGTCCGGATGCCCTCCGGCCACTTTGAACAAGTCGAAAAAATCTCATGTTCAACCTTATTTCCTAGAAAGTTTTACTCGTTCAAGGCCGAATTTGAATTCTTTTCTGAACAAAACCCCCTACTATCTGTTGTCAAGGTTCAGTTTTTAGCTTGGTT
>NZ_JADBVE010000368.1:0-2798 GCF_020245285.1 Microcystis sp. M31BS1 | reverse complement strand
GTTCCTTCTGAGTTCATCGGTTTTCGAGGATTAGAAACCCCCTAAATTTCGGAAAATTACTCGGATAGAATCGGAACAAACGCCAAAATTTAGACTAACTTCTCGGAATTCAAGGGCTCGGTCAACGCGCGATTACCCTGGTGTTCCTAGGGGATTTAGTAAAGCACTAATAAAAACATTTGTATCTATAACAACTCGATTAGGATTCATCTACTAATAGTTCTGTTAGTTTATCTTCTGTCAAACCTTTAGCTTGAGCCTTTTTGCCGACTTTATCCATAATTGAGATAAGACTTTCTGAATTTTCCTCAATTGTCAGATTAACTTCTTGTTCAGGAGAAAGACCTAACTGAGCGATTAGTGTAGGAATCTCCGATACCTTAATATTTTTGATAACTTGTTTCATGGCTTAACTAGGTAACTAGGTGTATCTTCAACTTTCATTGTACTCTATTTAATCACATTTAACAGTGTTCCTCAAATCGTCCTTGACCTCTTCGCCACAACTTCAACCCTCAAGCATAAACTAAAACCCTCTAAATCCATCAAAAAAGAAACCACAAAAGTAGGCTAAATTGCTTCTAAAAATACCATAAATGCCCCCTTCACTCAGTTAGTTTAGAGTGCGAAATGGCAGCCAGTGGAGAGATGATTTCAAGTCCTGTCATATTTTATCTTTATCTCTGACTGGCTGCCTAGACAAATCAGAAAGTAAAAGTCGTGCGGATAGTACCGATAACTAAGGTGGAATTGTTGTTATTAGAGTTAGGAGAAGTAATCACGATTACCCCCGGAGTAAGGGCAATATTATCAGTGAGTTTCCACTCATAAAATCCTTCAATATGAAAGGAAGTATCGGGATCATTAGTAGCACTGCCATCATTTAATCTAATACTAGAACTAGATACCCAGGGCTGCATACCAACAATAATACCCGCCGTATTTCCTTCCTTAAATAAATCAGGAAAAGCCAAAGTTACCGCCCAATTCCAGATATCTAAATCCCCGCGTTCTAGTTGTCCATCTAAGGTGCTAAGAGTGATAGCTTTTGTATAGCCACCCCAACCACCGAGGACAAAACCATCGACAATTCGCCAAGTAAATTGTAAACCCAAACTATTATTAATTGTCGGCACGGCCTCCCCGAATAGTTCTTCGGTGAAAAATCGGAAATTCGAGCGCTGGCTTCCCGTTCCCGTATCTAATTGGTTATAACCATGAAGGTAGGATAAAGCAATGCCAAAATTCTCGTTAGGAACATAACCCAGCTGCCCTAGGGCAGTATAGGAACCGTTAAATAAACCCGCACCCGGGTTAGGATCGTTAGCATCCCCGGCAAGATAACCGGCGCTGAATTGCAAAGCCCCATAATTACCCTGTAAACCGAGTCCAGTTTGTCCGGGGGCAAAATAAAGGGGATTGCGAGTACCAAAAGCGGAAAGCGCCCCACTAGCACCATCTCCATCCAAAAAGTTGAGGGTATTGGTAAAGTCATCTTTAGCACCTCCCGTCGCTTCTAACCAGAGTTGGATATTTTCCGTTAGGGGGAAACTGTAGTTTAAAACTTCTAGCAATAAATCGTTGCCGTCCGGTTGGGTAAAGGCTAAGGTACTTTCAAAAGTTCCCGTAGTATCGGCTAAATCGGCAATATTTCCCGTTGCTAGACGGGTATAGAGTAAATCTTTGCCTGTGAAGCTAGTATTTAATTCTAAACGGGCCCGATAACCAAAAGCTGGCACTTGGGGAATCCCTTCACCACCGTTTTTTTCTCCTGTGGCTACCCCATATAATGCCATCACCACTTCCCCGGTTAATTTAGTGGTGGTGGAAAATTGATTATTTTCCAGAAAAGCGACTCGATTTTCCAAGTTATCAACCCTAGCACCCAATGCCGCTAATTCGGTCTCGAATTCGCTAACTAATCGCTTGATTTTGTCTAGATCTTCTTTTAATACCGCTACTCCTTCTTGAATCAATCTTTCTAGGGTATTTAAGCAAGCATTCAACCCGGCGGCAAATTCCCAACGAGTTAAAGCGCGTTCACCGCGAAAAGTACGGTCAGGATAACCTACTATACAACCATACCTCTCCACGAGACTTCTTAAGGCCTCAAACGCCCAGGCGGTGGGAGAAACATCCCGCAATTGATTGACACTTGTTACCTGTGCCATGGGGTTACTAGAGAGGTTTTCGAGACTATTAGCCAGTACCGGACCAGAAAAACCCAGTAATATCGCTGCTGTTAGGAAATTTTGCTTGATTTTCATTGCTGTCTCTCACACCTACAAGAATGATTCTTATTATAGCGGTGTGCAGTCGTATGAGGTACAGTGTCACGAGCTATAAACCATGCTAGGCAAGGCTTGGTCTGTATCTCACTCAAGCGCTTACCGCTATATCAATGTAATCAGGTTAGCAAACTTTTTCCAGTTTGGCACTGTTGCCAATATTTTTTAAGTGTTATTTAAGATAAAATCTGGCTCTCTTAGGTTTGGTGGGTAAAATGTATTCTAAGATACAGTCCTGCGGGCGAGCGAGCGGAAGGAACCACAGAGACACAGAGGACACAAAGATTGATCGCTTCTATAGTAAGTTAAACTGATCACACAAAGAATAAGAGAGCCAAAATCTGAATTGCCTAGCATTTATTGGTTCAAATAAATCTTAAATGATAATAAAAAGGCTCTTCTGGTTTTCGTGTGTTAATTTTTGTTATGAATTAAAGCAAGCAAACAGCTTAAGTCGAAGATGTTCAAAATTGGTAAATCCATAACTCATTCTTTTAATAAGCTTTATTT
>NZ_JADBVE010000367.1:0-5302 GCF_020245285.1 Microcystis sp. M31BS1 | reverse complement strand
CAATGGACGGGGGTTATAAGGGATGGAACCCTTATAGAGAAAGGCATTTAGCGATTTTTGTCAATTGTTTTTGCTCTAGAGCGAACTAATCAATTAAGTCTCTTGCCAGATAAGGATTTAGTCGATTTATGCCCCCCTATCAAACCATACCAAGTAACGAAGAACCCTGATTACTGATTACTGATTACTGATTACTGATTACTGAATTGGTCTGCCCTGGTAACGAATATCTGCATTGTTAAGTACCTAGGCAAAATTATTTACACATGACGATCATTGCCCCGTAAGGGTTTTAGCTCGATCGGGCAGGTAATTAATTTTGCATGACTACTTATTATCTTCGGTTTCGAGGACGATCTCGAATTCTTCTACAACGGAATCAAGGAGGGGATTAACTGTGGGATTTAACAGGGGGGTTTGGGGGGTGGGGTTAGAGATAGCGAGAATTTTTGCTAATTTTGAGCGAGTTTTTTGGATTTCTCCCTCTAACAATCCCGTGATCGTTTTGCCAGTTTTCACTAAAAGAAAAGCTTGGTCACTGCAAGGGGTTAAGATCAGATGACCCTGGGGACTGCGAATAGCAATTTGTTCCAGATCAGACCAGCTTAATTCCTCTTTTGTGTTATTGACAAGATAGACCATTGTTCCTGCTAAGATTAAAGCACTATTGTGTTCCATGCCGATGGAATCAGTCAAAGGTTGACCCTGGGGAGAAACAAGCATGATCCCCTCAATAGCGAGCGGTTTTTCGGCTAATTCTTGCAGGATTTTGGCAATTTCTACCTGATAATTTGGTTCCCTAGGTAAGGTATTTTTAGAGTTATCATAGTTATTATCGGTGGGTTGTTTTCGTTCTTTGGTTTCTTTCGAGGAGATAAACCATTGCAGGTTTTTTTTTTCCCGCAGTTGCTGGTGGCTAAACAGACGAATATCTTTAGAAAGTTTAATCCCTAATTCAAAGGCATTTGCCTGATAATTGTCAGCTAAAGTTAAGGGTTCAAGGGAGATTTTAGCCTCATCTCTGGCAATACGTTTTAGGGGACCTGCTTCTAGACAGGCAAGAATTTTAAATAGTTGTTTCGAGTCGAGTAGTTCCTGTAAATAATAACAATGAAAGTAAGGAATATCCCCACGACCAAATTCATCCTTCCCATCGTTAATTAACCAACCAAAGAGGGTGTTATGGGAGTCAATTTGATAGATATAGACTCCTTTAAATTTCCTGTCTGGAGGATTATAGGTGTCCCATAACTGAGAGACTATATGTTGATAAAAAAACTGTTGAATCCCTAGGGGGACATTGGCACTAGCGATATATTTAAATCCCAGTTGCGAGAAACTGCTATAAATCAGTTGTTCAACGAGCAAGGACATGATCTGTAACCTTTAAGCACTTTTGTGCGCTATTATAAATAATTTTAACACAATTGTGTCTTGTTTCTAGTTTTTGGGGAGATATTTGACGGCATTTCTCCTCAAGATGAACTGTCACCTAATTTGGTGCCGACTCCCCAAAACGAAAACTTCACACCTCACCGTTAAGATAACTGCTATAAGAAAGTCAGCAGATTTTTGAGAGATTTTTTGGCTAATCTTTCTGTAAATAGCTCGGATATAGTGCTGGTCGTTTAGGAAAAGTTTACCAGTTGTCGATCGATTTGAGACAATAACCAAGATAGGGAGTCTAAAGCTTGATTTGCTTGCAGCGTGCCTTGTTGGGAATCAATTAAAACTGTTGAGTAAAAAAAACGGTGATTAACTTTTTGGTCTCGCAGTTTTTGCTCTAATTCTTTGACTTTTAATTGTAGGTTTTGCCAGCATTTTTGGTCAGAGACAACTAGATCGCATTTGCTGATAATAATGCCTAAATTAAACCTAGTTTTATTATAGTTAATTATCTCGATCAAGGTTTGAAAAATTTTCAGGTAATTGTTATGCTTGTCTGAATCATTTAATAAACTTGCTGCCTCTAAAAACAGTAAACAAGCATTAGCCTGTAAAGCCATATTGACAAAAGCTAAATTATAGATTTGACAACTTTCTCCCGGTAGATCCCACCAGCGAATTGTCGCTATTTTCTCCGATTGATCACCGCTTTTTTTCTCTAAACTAAAATCAAAGTTACTAATTTTTAAAGTGGCGGGGGGATATTGACCTGTTCTAGCGACATAATTGAGAATTTTTTCAATATCTTCTTCGCTTTCTTCCTCTTGAGATCTGAAGACAATATTAGCCTGATTTCCCCAAGCTGCTGGATTTTTCAAACTCTGATAAGATGCCGCTAGGAAAACTGTTTTTCCTGCTCCTCTTTGACCGATACTGAGAACTGTATAAATTGGGTTTTCTTTACTAAGATTTTCCTGATTATTAGTCATTTTACAACCTCTAAATTGAATGAAAAAAACTTTTGCGACGATGATTGTGTCTCTCAAGCCAACACAGACGAGAAAAATTGACTTGAGATTAGTTAATCTCCTTAGCTCAACAATTCCATTCTGCAGTCTTGTAGTTATGCTGTCTGGAAAGATGGTTAAGATGATTATATTTGTTTTGTCCCCTCGGATCATCCCGGTTAACCAAATCTTCACAAAAAGTTACTATTCTAATAGTAATGGAACTTGCTCTCGGTGCTTGAGATGGAAATCTTGGGATTAAATTTTCCTGATTTTTAAGTAGGTAGGTGTTAAAAACTTTGAGATGTCCCCTTGTTAAAGATCGATTAAGGGTAGGGTTGATTCATGAATCAACCCTACGATGAATCAACCCTAGTATTAAGGGGGGATCGAACCCAAAACCCATCTTCAATTTAATTATAACCAGCTACTTAACGACAAAAGCCAGAGCAAATCAGTAGAGACTTCCTCGTCTCCAAAAAATAGAGAGACATTGTTATAACAACGTCTCTAGATCAGAGTAAGCCAAGCTGTTTTAAACAACCGAATTATTGGTCACTTTATTCAACAAAAAAACCATTGAGAACTCCTGAAATGATCGAAACCACAATCGAACCGAATAGAGCGGCAAAAAATGATTTTACCTCAAAGCCACTGATAAAATAGGAGGCTAAAGAAAAGGAAATGGCATTGACCACAAAAATAAATAACCCTAGGGTTAAAATAGTTAAAGGCAGGGTAAAAAGAATCAACAGGGGTCTAATAATAGCATTAATTAAACCCAAGACGACAGCAGCTATCAAAGCCACGGTAAAATCTTTAATTTCTATACCTGGTACTATTCGCGCTGTAATCAATAAAGAGACGGCGGTAATCAACCAACGGAGGAAAAAAGATAACATAAGCCCATCCATCTAAGATAGTTCATCCTCATCTATTTTAATCGCCATCGCCACTTAAAGAGACGGAAGTTTTCAGAAGATGACAACGAAAACCGACATTGACTGCTGCCGCTGCTCGAAAACCAGAGCGGGAACATAAGTAGCTGGTTATAATTAAATTAAAAATGGATTTTAGGTTCGATCCTCCCTGCCCCCCTTGATAAGGGGGGTGCCGATAGGTGGGGGGATCTGACACTGATAATAAACAGGAAAATTTGATCAGACTATCACCCCCCAGAAAGAGGCAGCACTCAAGATGATATCTAGAAATAATTTTAGCCAGAACTGGCAAGGACAAATCGGTAAAACGAGAATAATTCGGGTATCAACTGGCATTTTCATGCTAATGAGTCTGCTTTCTCTCCTCTCAGTGCCACCTAGTTTAGCATCTCCTGAGCCACCTAATTCGGTCATCGAGGCTGTCCGTCAACATTTGAGTCAGAAAACCAAGATACCCGTTAATCGCTTGCAAATTCAAGCAGCACAACCACAAACCTGGCCCGATGGTTGTTTAGGATTAGCTAAACCGGGAGCATTATGTACTCAAGCGCTGGTGCCAGGATGGCGAATTGTTCTGACTGATAACCAAAAAACTTGGGTTTATCGCACCAATAGCAGCGGCGCTCATCTCCGCTTAGAAAAGTAAATTTCTTTGGCTCTTTTCCGGCTGCTTTTTCGGCATCCCCAAGGCAGCGCTGTCCTGTCCGTTGGGGGATGAAAATCGGCTGAGAATGGCTCTAGGGTTTGTTTCAAGAATCTAGTCGTCTCTGGCAACCCTATTTAATTAATAATCCCAGTTTTTTGCTTTTTTTTGCCCTATAACTCCTGCGAGGCTGGGAAAAGTAAACAGCAATTCAGTCAACAGCCCTCAACTATCGTTAAGATGGGTAGGAGAAGGTAAAGTTTTATATGTCCCCTTCAACTGCGTTTAGGAGTTCCTGCTAAAGATGACACAAGCTACTCAGACTCAAGGAAAAGGAATTTTACTCAGTGAGGCTGCCCTCAAACACCTTACCATGCTCAAAGAGCAACAGGGCAAGGATTTATGTCTGCGCGTGGGTGTGCGTCAGGGTGGTTGTTCGGGAATGTCCTATATGATGGATTTTGAGCATCCTAGCAATATTGGCCCCCAAGATGAGGTTTTCGATTACGATGGCTTTAAAATTGTCTCTGATAAAAAAAGTCTGCTCTATCTCTACGGTCTCATGTTAGATTACAGCAACGCGATGATCGGCGGCGGTTTCCAATTTACTAATCCCAACGCCAGTCAAACCTGCGGTTGTGGTAAGTCTTTTGGCGTTTAATATTTCCCCGGGGTGATACCTTTCATCCCCGCCTCCCAGAGGCGATTTTTTTTTGCCAAAACTCTTGACAAAATCGGAGACTTGACATATACTTTCTGCATAATGGGAATCCGTGCCTGCCTGCGAACCCTTCATTTTTAGGCTAGATACCCTGCTCTGAATTAGAGACGATAATAATCTGAGGAAAACTTTTTAGACATTAAGAGGGGTTTTGACTGAGATTCCGCAGGGTACGATTGACAAAGCTGAGGTAGTCGTCAATTTCTTCGTAGGCATCGAGTTCTTGCTTTTGTGCGGGGGTAATTGCTGATTCTTTCTCTAGTTGGAGTAATTCTTCAATCCGAGTCTGAACGGCAGTGGAAGCTCGAAATATAGCAACTCCATCTTCTAATTCTAGGCAGACGGCTCCCTCTCTGGCTAGGGCAGAGGGCAAGTGATTGAGTTTAGGGATTGCTTGGGGGGTCATTTCAGTTACCAGTTATCAGTCATCGGTGACTACCAAGGATTTTAATTTTTATCCCCATTATCGAAAATTTGGGTTAAAACCCCGTCCTTTTAGGACGGCTTTAAGCTACAATGGAAAAAGCGATAACCAAGCTAAAAACTGAACCTTGACAACAGATAGTAGGGGGTTTTGTTCAGAAAAGAATTCAAATTCGGCCTT
>NZ_JADBVE010000366.1:0-8425 GCF_020245285.1 Microcystis sp. M31BS1 | reverse complement strand
GACCCTTTTCCCTGTTTTGCTTCTCGCAAAGCTCGTCAGGATTATTATGGCAAAATTACCTTTTCTTTTATTCAGGAGTTTGAGGCTTTCACATAACAGTACTTGTCTTTGTATTGAAAAATGTGTCCGTCAGTCAGGGTGCGTTGTGCTGTACTTTTAATTTGAGCAAGTGAGCCAAAAGAATCATCAAATTACTTTCTAAAGTTCTTTTTTCCGATTTTCCCAACTCGGTTAACTCCTCAATTAAGTTATCAGTATCCAGCGCAGCAAATTCCCGCTTCTGTAGATGGCTAATTGTTGTTGCGAGCCACAATTGAAAATCTTGTTCGTAGAGAGTCTTGGACATAGCGATAAGTTATTCGTTCGAGTCAATAACTGCACTGATAAGTAGTTGGACAAAAGTAAAGTTAACTGTGGGGTAAGGAGTCAGTAGCCGGTCGTCAGGAGTCGGTCGTCAGTCAGAATTGTGGCAATTTACATTTATTAAGATAGACAACAGAATTTATGTCCGACTACTTAACTAAGCGGATACAATTCTCAAGGCGTTACTAATTTCTAGCTTCCCTTGTAGTTTACCAAAAAATCACCTAAAATGGAAACTAAGTAGGTAGGCGTTAAAAATTATCAGATGCCCCCCTTATCAAGGGGGGACTAAGGGGGGATCGGCACCCCCCTTATCAAGGGGGGACTAAGGGGGGATCGAACCTAAAATTTATCTTCAATTTAATTATAACCAGCTACTTATCTGTATCCCTTGCTGACTGCATCTGGCTCCCTACACCATTTTCTAGTATCGTTGAGCAAACCGGCGAAAGATAAGGAGTTAAAACTATGCCTTTAAGTTGGAATGAAATTAAAAATCGCGCCATCGCTTTTCAAAAAGAGTGGGAAGGAGAGACTTCAGAAAAAGCAGAATCTCAGTCTTTTTGGAATGATTTTTTTCATGTCTTTGGCATTTCACGGCGTAGGGTAGCCAGTTTTGAGCAACCGATAAAAAAAGCAGATAATAAACAGGGTTTTATTGATTTACTCTGGAAAGGAACGATTTTAGTTGAGCATAAATCGAAGGGAAAAGATTTAGAAAAAGCCACACAACAGGCTAAGGATTATTTTCCCAATTTAAAGGAACATGAGTTACCGCGTTATATTTTAGTCTCGGATTTTCAACGGTTTAAATTATATGATTTAGATTCGGGCAATCAATGGGAATTTGAATTAAGTAATTTTGTTGATAACGTTCATTTATTTGATTTGATTGCTGGTTACGAAAAGCGAGTTTATAAAGACGAAGACCCCGTCAATATTCAAGCCGCCGAGTTAATGGGAAAACTTCATGATTGCCTCAAAGAAATTGGTTATATAGGGCATGATTTGGAAGTTTATCTAGTGCGTTTATTATTTTGTTTATTTGCCGATGATACGGGTATTTTTAATAAGGGGATTTTCTGGGAATATATCGATCTACATACCAAAGAAGATGGCAGTGATTTGGCGATGCACATTGATGCTATTTTTCAGGTTTTGAATACACCAGAAGAAAAAAGATTAAAAAATCTGGATGAGAATTTAACTCAATTTCCCTACATAAATGGCAAGTTATTTGAAGAGTCATTACCCTTAGCGGCTTTTGATAGTAAGATGCGATTCATGTTATTAGAAGCTTGTGCTTTTGATTGGGGAAAAATTTCCCCTGCTATTTTTGGTTCTATGTTTCAAGCGGTAATGAATCCAAAAGAGCGACGCAATTTAGGGGCGCATTATACCTCCGAGAAGAACATTCAAAAGGTGATTAAACCGTTATTTTTAGATGATTTATCCAGAGAATTTGAGAAGGTTAAAGGCAATCGCAATAAATTACTAGAATTTCAGAAAAAGATTGCTAATTTATATTTTCTTGATCCTGCCTGTGGTTGCGGCAACTTTTTAATTATTACCTATCGGGAGTTACGGGATTTAGAGATTTTGGTATTACAGGAGTTAGATAAAACGGGGCAGTTAGTAACAGATATTAGTACCATTATTCAGGTAGATGTCAATCAGTTTGCGGGTATTGAATACGATGAGTTTGCGGTGAGGGTGGCTGAGGTGGCAATGTGGTTAATTGATCATCAGATGAATATTAAAGTTAGTAATACTTTTGGTCAGTATTTTGTGCGTTTACCATTAAAGAAAGCGGCAAAGATTGTTCATGGAAATGCCTTACGGATTGATTGGGAGGAAGTTATATCAAAAGAAAAGCTCAATTTTATTTTAGGGAATCCTCCTTTTGTGGGGCATCATTACCAAAATTTTGATCAAAAAGAAGACTTAAAGCTAGTTCTTGATAAAATCATTGGATCAGGGGTTATGGATTATGTATCAGCATGGTTTTATAAATCTGCTCAATTTATTCAAAGCACAAAAATTAAGGTGGGATTAGTGGCGACTAATTCTATTTCTCAAGGGGAACAATCATCTATCTTATGGAATGTTTTAATAAACGAATTTAATATCAGTATTCATTTTGCCCATAGAACTTTCAAATGGAGTAATGAAGCTAAAGGTAATGCTGCGGTTCATTGTGTGATTATTGGATTTGCTAGTTTTGAAGCTAATGAAAAATATCTATTCGACTATCAGACTATAACCAGTGAGCCGCTTTTAATAAAAGCCAAAAATATTAATCCTTACTTAATCAATGCAAACAATATTCTGGTTTTTAATCGAAAATATCCTCTCTGTAATGTCCCTAATATGATGTATGGAAATAAGCCAACAGATGGAGGTAATTTTATTTTATCTGAAGAAGAAAAAAATACTCTTGTCTCAAAAAACCCTTTGTTAATTAAATTTATTAGACCTTTTATTAGTGCTAGAGAATTTTTAAATGGTGGCAAAAAATGGTGTTTGTGGCTACTCGATATTAAACCCAATGAACTAAAGAATATACCTGAAATTTTGGAGCGTGTGGAAGCCGTGAAGCAATTGAGAGCAAAAAGTATTGCAGCTTCAACTCGAAACTATTCTTATCATTGTTTATTTCGACAAATCACACAACCCAAATCAGACTATATTCTTGTACCTAGAACTACGTCAGAAAATAGAAAATACATTCCTATTGGCTTTTTTACTGCTGATAATATCGTAAGTGATACTTGTCAGTCTATTCCGAACGGCGATTTATATTTATTTGGTATTTTAACTTCTGAAATGCACATGGCATGGGTTAAATATGTGTGTGGCAGATTAAAAAGTGATTATCGTTACTCAAAAGATATTGTTTATAATAATTTTCCTTTTCCAGAAAATATCACCGACAAACAAAAACAAACCGTTGAAACTTGCGCTCAAGCTGTGCTAGATACTAGGGCAAAATATCCCGATAGTAGCCTTGCGGATTTATACGATCCTTTAACCATGCCTCCCGACTTGCTCAAAGCTCACCAAAAACTTGACAAAGCTGTTGATTTGTGTTACCGTCCCCAACCCTTTACCAGTGAATTAAACCGTATTGAATACCTCTTTGAACTCTATGAAAAATTAACCGCTCCCCTACTCCCTACCAGCAAACAAAAACCCGCAAAAAGAAAAAATCCTCAATAACGAAGACAGGAGACAGGAGACAGGAGACAGGTTTTGGGGTTTTGGGGTTTTGGGGTTTTAGTTCAATTTCCCCACTTCCCCATCACCCCACTTCCCCATTTCCCCACTTCCCCATCACCCCACTTCCCCATCACCCCACTTTCCCCATCACCCCATCACCCCACTTCCCACTTCCCCATCACCCCACTTCCCCATCACCCCATCACCCCACTTCCCCATCACCCCACACCCCACACCCATCCCTAAGCGCCGCAATTCCGGAGATTATATAAAAAAACACCCAGAACAATCGAGGTGATGGACAATACTAAAGGTTGTGTAGGTCATCAGAAAAGCCCGTTCAGGGTAAAATACTATGAAACTAGCGTCACGAGTCAATCAAGTCACCCCCTCCCTTACCCTAGCTATCGACTCTCTGGCCAAGGAAATGAAGAAAAACGGCGAAGATGTCTGTAGTTTTAGCGCCGGGGAACCAGATTTCGACACACCCACTCACATCAAAGCTGCCGCGAAAAAGGCCCTCGATGAGGGAAAAACTCGCTACGGACCGGCTGCCGGGGAAGCGGGGTTAAGAAAAGCGATCGCCGAGAAATTGCTGCGGGATAATCAACTAGCATACAATGCCGATAATGTGATTGTTACCAATGGCGGTAAACAGTCTCTCTATAATCTAATCATGGCGTTAATTGAAGCGGGGGACGAAGTAATTATTCCCGCACCCTACTGGTTGAGTTATCCTGAAATGGTGACGTTAGCGGGAGGAACATCGGTTATAGTGAACACTAGCCTAGAGAATCAGTATAAAATCACCCCCGAACAGCTAGAAGCGGCAATTACACCGAAAACTAAATTATTTGTTTTCAATTCTCCCTCTAATCCCACCGGCATTGTCTATACTCCCGAAGAAATCGCAGCTTTAGCAAAAATTGTGGTTGAAAAGGATATTTTAGTGGTTTCTGATGAAATTTACGAGAAAATCCTCTACGATGGCGCAATTCACCGCAGTATCGCTTCTTTTGGTCCAGAAATCTTTCAGCGCAGTATTATTAGTAATGGTTTTGCTAAAGCTTTCTCGATGACGGGGTGGCGCGTCGGTTACATAGCAGGACCGGTGGAAATTGTCAAGGCTATGACTAAGATCCAAAGTCATAGTACCTCCAATGTCTGCACTTTTGCTCAATACGGTGCGATCGCTGCTTTGGCAAGTCCCCAAGATTGCATCGAGGAAATGGTCAAAGCTTTTAGCGAGCGCCGACAGTATATTTTAGAACGAGTGCGATCGCTCCCCAGACTTAATTGTCCTACTCCCAACGGTGCTTTTTATGTGTTTATCGATATTAGTCAAACTGGTTTAAAATCCCGGGATTTTTGTCAGAAACTCCTCGAAACCCAAAAAGTGGCTGCTATCCCCGGTATTGCTTTCGGTGCTGATGATTGTATTCGTCTTTCCTATGCTACAGACCTAAAGACGATTGAAAAAGGATTTGATCGCATTGATCAGTTTATCGGTACTTTGTAGGATGATTATTTTGTCTGTTAGGGTGAATTTTGTTCGCCCTTTTTTTGGGTTTTCACAGCCAATTATCTCTAATACTAAATCCGTTGGCTCTCCCGGGTTTGGTGGGTAAAATGTATTCTAAGATACGGTCTTGCGGACGAGTGCGTGGAACGAACCACAGAGACACAAAGAACACAGAGATCAATCACTACTATATAAGTTAAACTTATCATAGAAAGAATAAGACTGAAGTGCGAAATATGGGGTTAAATGAAACAGCCCTACCCCTGAACGGTTACAAATTTTTGTTAACATATTATCTACTGGAAAACCATAAATGTTAAGATTGCTGGAATTTCCTGATCTGAATCTTTACTATATGAGAGCAGTACAACCCAGCCAAACAGAGCCTGTTATTGTCGCTCAGTCTTCCCCTGATCCTTCCCGATCAAATTCACCGCCAAGTAACGGCAGTTTCTCTTTAGTGCCGATAGGACTGACTGTTGTAGTCACCTTGATACTGGTTTCTTTGTGGTCACAAAAAGATAAAATTATTGGAGGTTTAAAGGCATGGACTGAACCAGACTCAGACACGATTCGATCCCAAGAATTTGCTGTTGATATAGAAGTATCAAATATTCGTACTCAGGATTATTTACGAGCCAATGTACAAGCGACAATTTATGTCTATATTGCCGACACAAAAGAAGACAACCAAAAGGCTCAAAAATTTTGGGTAGAAGAAGACAGTATTTCAACCGTAGCCGTAGAGAAAGCTGTTAAAAAACGCGCCGAAACCGCCTTACGAGGAAGTGCCAGTAAACATACATTAGACTATCTCCATACAAATCGCACAGAGGTGGGAAAAGAGGCTACGACTATACTTGGTAACTGCCTAAATCCTCTAGGATTAACTGTTAGAGACCTAGTTATTGGTGAAATTGAAGAAAGTGCCAACTATACTGCTGACAACTATTTCGATGCCAAGGCAGTTGAAGCTAGGACAAAAGTTATTCAACCGGCAATTCTGGCAACTCGCACGGAAGAGTTAAAGACGGAAGAAGCAATACGAAAACAGGAATTAGATACGGAAGAAACAATACGAAAACAGGAATTAGAGAAAGGCAGAGATATAAGGCTAAAGGAATTAGAGATAGGGATTGAACTAGAAAATCAAGAGCTTACACATCAAGAAACATCTTTGAAAAATTTAGAAACACTGGAAAAAGTCGAAAAGAGGAAGACTGATCATGAGCTAATTATAGAAAAATACCAAAATGAAAAAGAAAAAGAACTACAGGAGGCGATTGAAACCTCTGAATTAGCTTTAAAGAAAAAGCTCGAAATTGCTGAGTTAAACGACAAAAAAGAACTAGAATCCCTCAAAAACACAACAGAGATTGAAATTCAACTTAACAAGCTCTTACAGGACACAAAATTAATTGAGGAAAATAAAACGTTTCGCTTAAAGCAAGCAACAATAAATCAAGCAATAGAAACGGGAGAAATTGCTGCAACCATCTCGATTATTAGCAAAGAAAAAGAACGGCTGGAAACAGAAATAGAACGCGCCCAAGCAGAAGAAGCTGTTACTACAGCAATTGAAGAAGCTCAAGCCAAACGCCAGAAGCTGCAAGCGGAAATAGCCGCAGAGTCAGTGGAGAACGAAGCAAAAACTATCGAACGTTTGGCAGAAGCAGAAGGTAAGCGTTACCATCTCATACCGGCTACGGATGCCGATCGCACGGCTCAAATGATTCGGGAGTTAGCGCCTCGATTAATGGAAAATTTACCCCAGGTTGTTGAAATTGCCAAAGCATTAGCCCCCCAAGCAGGGATTTTGGGAGACTCTAATATCTATACTTTTCCCAATGGAAATGGAGAAGAGATTAACAAGTTAATGCTTTCCACCAGTGGTATGTTACTGATCCAATCACTGCTAAATGGTAAGTTAGGAGACTTATTAGGTAAATCGCTCCGCTCTTTGAATAACGATAGCAACAACGGACAGGATAATTCTGACGTATAAGTAACAGCGAGATTGAGTCATCTAAGCCCATTAATCCCTGCCAATAAAACTAATTTTTCAACAGTAAACAAACTGAGTTTTGGAGTCTAAGTTCATGAACAAAGCAAAACAAAAACCTCCGCTAACATTTCCCCCCTTTCCCAAGACTACTAATTTCATTCTTACTTTTTTATTAGGACTTGGTATGGCTCTGGGCTTTGCTAAGTTAATCAGTTTTACAAGTTCTGCGAGTAACAATGCCGCCAAAATTAGCGATTTGCAAGGTTACTTACAATGGTTCAATGGCATAAATACTATCTATCTAAGTCTGGTATTGGCTGGGGGATTAGGCGGGTTACTTTACTCCATATTGCTTGACGGCGAGTTAGAATTGCCGTCTTGGAGTAAGAAAAATCCCAATAATCTCAACCCCGGCTTTTTGGGAGAAATTTTTGTTGGCATAGGTGGGTCACTTATTGCCTATCAGTTCTTACCCCAGGAGCTTAGAAAAACTGGCGATCCAGGCTTGGAAATCACGATTTTTGTCACTGGATTGGTGGGCGGCTACGGTGGTAAAGCCATCCTAGATGCGGCATTAAAGAAGGTAATTAACCGTATAGAAACGGCTGACCTGGCCAAAGAGAAAGCAGAATCTCAGGCAAAAGAACTCGAAGAAAGAAAGCACATCCTCGATCTAGTCAACCTACAGATTCAAGAAGGGCTAAATTTATCCGAATTATCAGAACTCCAAGAGAAACTTGAAGCCGCTAGTGAGAATGTTAAAGAACGTGCTTTTAATCTTGCTCATGATGCCCGTAGCTTAGGAAGAAGAACTCTAACGTTTAAAGATCGGGTTAATAGAACAATTCCGATTTTTGAGGCTCTGGTAGCCAGTGATAACAATAATCCCTCGTATAATGCAGAGTTAGGTTATGCTTATATCAGTTCACAGCCTCCTGATTTAGACAAAGCCATCTCCTATCTCGATCGCGCCATCGAACTACGAATACCGGGAGCATCAACTGAGCAAGATAGCTGGAAGTACGAAATAAATCGGGCGATCGCCAGAATTGGCCTTGGCAATTCTCAATCAAGGGATGATATCTTAAAAGATTTGTTTGCTGTTGAGCAGCGGAAAGGACTAGCACAAGCTATTGACGAGTATGAAAGGGATGGAGTAGATGGGGGAAATAATTCCGGCGTTGCTGAATTAAGCTATGAATCAGTAAGGAATAGGCACTTCTTGAAACTTCAGATAATGAATTAATAAACGAATAGAGTATCCTAACATTTCTGTAGACTTAGAATAGCAGAGTGTTTTGCGATGCAATCGGGCT
>NZ_JADBVE010000365.1:0-31312 GCF_020245285.1 Microcystis sp. M31BS1 | reverse complement strand
TATGCTTCCCCCATTCTCTACATAATCGATTACTTTTTTTCTCAAGTCTAGGCTATAAGACATTTTTCTGTATGGGTTGCTCGTTTCCCTTTATTTTACCTTATTTTTCCCTCGTCTCACACTTATTTGAAATGACTATAACTGATAACTGATAACTGATAACTGATAACTGATAACTGATAACTGATAACTGATAACTGATAACTGATAACTGATAACTGATAACTGATAACTGATATAGCGGTAAGCGCTTGAGTGAGATACAGACCAAGCCTTGCCTAGCATGGTTTATAGCTCGTGACACTGTACCTCATACGACTGCACACCGCTATAACTGATAACTGATAACTGATAACTGATAACTGATAACTGACAACTGATAGCTATAAAAAAACCGACCAACAAGAGAGAATTCCCGTCAGTCAGTCGGTGATGATAGGCCGAATTTTACTCAGCTTTATTTCTTAGCGGGGGCAGCCTTAACGAGTTCCAATTCACTTTCAGCGAAGTTATTGGTATTCAGTCCACCGGCGCTACCACTAAAACCGTGGTAGTTAACAGTGTTAAAACGGACGATAACGGGATAGAGGATACCACTTTTGTCAACACTGGCTACGGTTCCTACATCGTTGTACCAGTAAGACTCTTTACGTTTGATTCTAACTTTGGCTCCGCGTTCGATTCCTGGCATAGGTGTTTTTTTTTAGGGTTTAGTTAACAGGTTACAATCAGAGCGAGTTTGCCGAAAGGGTTTTTACTTTAAGTTTTATTGCAAATCTTGCCACTCCACTGCCACGAAATGCCCCGAACGTCCCCATAGGTCTGCCTTTGGGGCAATGTTAACGATTGTTAAGTTAAAGGGAATGGCCGTGGTCAGGTATTTTTGGGCCGACATTCCCACATCCGGCCCGATTTGAAAAGCGGTGGCGGTGGCTAAACCTAAGCCTAATAACTGAGAAATCGGACCTCTGGGTAAGAGAAGATGAGTTCCTAAGGCTAAGCCGGCGGTTAAGGCTAAAGTTACCGATAAATTGGTGCCACAACGCGGATGTAATGCCAATTGCCCCTCGCCATTTTTGAGACGATGGAGTGCCTGTTTGGCGGCGATTCGCAGTTCATTTGTATTAATCTGTCCGTAGAGATAAAAACCCCTATCGGTGGACAGTCCCCCCAGGGCCTCGTTATCCGCAGGGGAGCGGTCAAAAGGCGATTGACGACGGGCAGCCATTTCGCTTAATACCCAGACGGTGGCGTGTTCCAAGGCGTGAACCTGTCGCAGGGTGAGAAATTCTTTGAAACCGGGGATAAAGCCGATTTGTGCCAGTAAATCGCTGTCTTGCTGGGGCGAAGGGTTAAACCAGTCAAAAGAGGGGTTAGAAGGGCTACTAGAGGTCATAAAGTTGCGCTAGGGGGAGTTTTTTCGAGGAATATGAGGGTGCTATCGGGTTGCAAGGCGGTGTCCCAGTCGGTGTCTTGAATGGGAATTGACCAGGGTGGTTTCGACAAAAAGGGGAGAATCTGACCACCAGGGAACTGCTGCTAGTTCTTGCTTTAGGTAAGAAGCGAAAGGATTCCAGTTATCTCGATTGCTGGTCTTGGTCATAGAAACTATAGTCAATTAGCTGTCTAAATAGGCGTTAATGATAGCAAGAGCCACTAAGGGAGCGGTAATTGTTCTCAAAATGCGTTTTCCCAGTGATACAGGCACAAAATCAGCAGCGATCGCTTGTTCTATTTCTGTCTCCGTCCATCCCCCTTCAGGTCCAATGGCCATGGTTATCTCGGTTGATGTTTGTAATTGAGAAAGTAGCGGGGCCACTGTTCTACGGGTAACACCAATATAACAAGTTGTCTGTGGGTTAGCTCCCCGCTTAAGGATGGCTAAAAATGGCTGTGGTTCTTCGATAATGGGAATAATCTGTCTTTCTGATTGTTCTACAGCTTCCCGGGCAATTTTTCGCCAACGGTCAATTTTTTGAGGACTAGGATTGACTAAACCGCGTTCTGTCAGCAGCGGGATAATCCGATAAACTCCTAATTCGGTGGCAGCGCGAACGATATCATCAAAGCCATTTTTGGGAATTGCTACCATTAAATTCACTTGTACTGGTAGTTCGGTGGTTTCGTTTATCGCTTCTAAAAGATGGGCCGAATTATCAATTATTTCCGCTAACCACGCTTGTCCTTGTCCATTTAGGGCAATAAAATGGTCATGGGATTTTAAACGAACAACTTTTTTAAGATAATGACTTTGTTCGGGTGTTAAGGCAATTAACCCGTTTTCTAGGGTGTTAAAATCAAGAAGAAGACGGTAATACAAGGCGGTTTAGTCTATATTGCTATTGTGTTCAGAATCACTGTCAGCTATCTATTTTAGCTTTTATGGTGTTTTTGTATAAGGTTGAGAGTAGATTAGCTTATAGCAGTTATCTTAATGGTGAAGTACGAAGTTTTCCTTTTGGGTAGTCGGTCGTCAATACCAAATTAGGTTATACTTCATATTTACGCTTAAGGCTGTAAGTTACTATGGTCTTACCTACTCAGATCTGTTATAAAATTTATCATCATCAAGGTATCTCTTTGCCAATAGGAATTAAGACTTGACAATCCCCACTACCCAACCCACAAAAAATTCATGGACATAACTGCTAAAATTGAAGAACTGGCACAAAAATATGAGATACCTCCCCAACTGCTAAAGGAAGCGATGGTTTTAGAAGTAGCAAAAATTACTCTAAAAAATCGGCGGCTATCACCTAAAATTGTCAAACTTATCGAAAAATATACCGACTCCCCACAATCATAAATTTTATAGATATCTTGCATAATTTATTTTTGGTAAGTAGGGAGGCACAATTATTTGTAGGATGGGTTAGCGGTAGCGTAACATAATCGGGCGTTGGGTTTCATGCTTCAACCCAACCTACGTTCATCTTAAATTTCACCCAACCACTTAGTTTAAAAACGACAAAATTAAATATTAAGTCGCATAAAATATCTAAATAAACCATTCTTAATTTTCCTGATTACTGACTACTGGCTACTGACTCCTAACCAACCACAAAATTTTTGATTTTTACAAGAGTTATTATGACTTTGAGACTGAAACAAATTCGCTTAACTAATTGGAAATGTTATCCTAGTCAAAATATTACTTTTAACCTGCATCCCGACAGAAAAATTCAGATTATCTTCGGTAATAATGGCCACGGTAAAACTTCTCTGATGACAGGGATTTTATGGTGTCTCTATGGGGTAGATATTGTATCTAAAGAGACTCTGAAAACCTATTTTTATCGAGGTAAGGATGATTCTTCACCGGCAATAGAAATGCGGGTAGAATTAAATTTTACTAGAAACGAGAAAAATTACTTTATCAGTCGCACAGCGAAATTAAACGTTAATGGTAGCACTTCTTATCCCAGCGTAGAGGAAGCATTATTTTATGAAGATGGAACCATGAGAAGTAACTCTAGGGAATATATCGAAGCATTGCTTCCTAAATCTATTCGAGATTTTTTCTGTTTTGATGGCTCAAAAATAGAACAATATACCCAGATAACTCAAACTAAAGCAGCAAAAGAAGCAATTGAAAAAGTTTTGGGTATCCCGGAATTAAGAAATCTACGCAATGATACAGAAAAAGCCTTACAAGAATTAGAAAACCGTTTAAATAAAGCAGAGGGAACCAGTCAAATTTTTAAAGATAAGCTGCAACAATTGCGAGAATTAGAAGAAGAAATTGCTTTTCAACAAGGTCAGCTTAAAAATGCCAAAGATAGCGAAAAAGATGCTATAATTATCTACCAAGTCGCTCAAGAAAAAGCCGCTCAGATTGAAAGTTTACGAGAAAAGTTAGAGGAAATTCATAACTTAGAGAAAAAGCGTATCGGTTTACAAACTGAGTTAAATAACCTGCAAAATTCTATTGATTCTTGGTTAAAAAAAGCTGCGATACCTTTGCTGATTAACTTTGTGCAGGAAATGACCTATGATTTGCAAGTTACTAGCTTAAAAAGCACTTATAAAACTAATTCTACAGCAATTTTTAAAGCAATACTTGACGAGGAAAGCTGTCTATGTGGTCGTTGTTTAGATAAAAATTCTCGTGACTTTATCCTTGAAAAAATTGCCGAACTAGAGTCCTTAGAAGTGGACAATGTCACCAGAATAGAAAAAGACCAACTTAGAATTGATTTACAGGGAATCATCCGAGATAATGCCAAATTTAGCAATTATAGTCAATTGCTTTTACAAAGAGATCATTTAGAAGAAGAAATCGAAGAAATTAATCAACATATTAAACAGCTAAAACAGGAAACCACGGGAATAAATCAAGACTCGGTGAGGGAGATTTGGCGAAAAGTTGGCGAATCAGAACGAAAAGTTAAGGAGATTGAAGAAAAGATCGAACGCTTACAAAAGGAAATTGAAATCAAAGAAAATAAATTAGAAAATTTACGCAAAGAAGTGGAAATTTTAGCTAGTGAAAATCAGACCACATTGATGTTATCTAATCAGGTTAAAATGGCCAGAGGTTTAAAAAATGCCACTAACGAATTAATCGAATGGCATATCGATAATTCCCAAAAAATGATTAATCAAGTAACCAGCGATCGCTATTTACAAATAACCAACAAACCGGAGGAATATAGAGGAGTAGAAATTACTCCCGAATACAGTTTAGGAGTCCGTACTATCACAGGAAAATTATTAAATCCCGATGTCTTAAGTGCGGGAGAAAAGGAAGCTTTAGCTTTTGCTTTTATCACCGGTTTAAATCAAATAACCGATACTTGTGTTCCCCTAATTATGGATACACCTTTTGGTCATTTAGACAAAGAACATCAAAAAAATATTATTAACTCTCTTCCTAATTTAAACTCCCAAGTGATTATTTTAGCCACGGATCGCGATCTTCCCGATCCACTTTTAAATCTGCTGCTTCCCTACACTACTGATATATTCAAAATACACCGTTTAGCTGCCGATGAAGATGCTTCCGTGATTGAAGTGATGGAGAGTTACTAATGCAGAGAATCGATCCCAGTTTGAAGATTTATGCCTCGGAAACTTCCAGAAATTATCTACAGGTACTAAAAGATAATAAAACCTTTGAGCGCATGGTAGATGCCTATTTATTTGCGGCTGCTTTTGCCATTAAACAAGACTTCAGTATCTACGGAATCAATCTCAGCAATCGACAAGATTTAATTAATATTAGCCAAATCGATCCGGAAGTTATTTTAGCTTTAACCGCAGGAATTTATATTATCTGTAAAAAGAATTCCTATCCTCAACCCAGGGACGGTAAAGAATTTTTAGATAAGATCTGTCAATACGCAGAAGTGGGATTAAGGGAATTAAAAGAACGCTGGCAAGGCAAAGTCAGCAATCAAATTCAAGCTGATATTGAGAGAATTATCAATAATCTCTAAAATTCTCCCTATCTAACTATCTTTTTTAGGGATAACGACAAATTAGATTCTTTCCACACTGCCAAAAAAGACGGGTTCCACGCGAATAGCAATGACACTAGCCGGACGTAAAACCATATATTCCCCTTGGATATTTCTGATCGGAACATTGATAAAATCCTGAGAATCGGCTTTCGGAACTAATTCATTACTGTACCACTTTTGAAATTCTTGGATGGTCAAAAAACGGACTTCCTCGCGATGTCCACTGCTTAAGAACAAATGTACAGCGTACTCGTCAGCTTTTCTACTCATTTTTTTAACTAATCAGATTGAATTTTTGTAATAAAGTTGCCATTAAAGGCGGGAAAGTGAGACGCAATTCGCTCAGATCCGAGAAAATCAATTTTTGGTAGCTTGGCAGGTCAAAAGCTAGTTTACCCTTTAATTCCGCTCGATTTTGATAGGTTAACAGAATTTGTCCGCCCTGTTTACAAGCGATCGCATAACCTAATTCTACACCCACTAGGGGACTGGGCAGTAATTCCGTTTCCTTTTGGCTAATCGCCGTAGCATCAGCAATAAATAATAAACTTTTGCGAATTTGGCGTAATTGACTATCACTCAATCTAGTGACATTGCCCTCAGTTCGAGGCGTTTCTACCATATTTAAGGGCAAACGGGAGCGTTTATTGAGATTTTCGACGGTTTCGGTCAAAACTGTTTTTAAAGCGGTGCTAGAGTCCTTAAATTGGCTTTGGGAGCTAAAATAAATGACGGGATCTAGCCAAGTGCTGAGGTCTTGTTTAGTAAAGTAAATTTCTTGAGAAATCAGGTCAATATTCGAGATGACGTAACCGCCACTACCTTCGAGGTAAAATTCCACCCTTTCCCCTTCTAGATAGCGTTGGAACCAGACAGAACCCTGTATTGTCAGACTATCATCGAGAAAATCGGCTCTTAAACCCGATTTTAAGAGACTATTGCGACTTAAGCGCAAGTCGTGGGGACGTTTGACAACCTCGCGGATAGGTTCGTATTTGTCCAGATACCAAGCTTTCAGAGCGATGATGGCCATAGGTGTGGCGATTA
The DNA here is from genome assembly GCF_020245285.1 of Microcystis sp. M31BS1. Taxonomy (NCBI): domain Bacteria; kingdom Bacillati; phylum Cyanobacteriota; class Cyanophyceae; order Chroococcales; family Microcystaceae; genus Microcystis; species Microcystis sp. M31BS1. The sequence continues at coordinate 24,803 of NZ_JADBVE010000365.1, read as the reverse complement.
AAGACACTCTCCCATTTTAGCAGTAAGCACCGATATCCTCTCCACATTCATCGGCCAGGTAAGAAAGAGCGCGAAATCTTAACATCATCAGGTTTTCGTAGAGGGGATTTAGCTTGCAAAGGGGCGGAATCTCTAGAATTGTCCAGCTAAATAGGGTAATTTTCCGGGCAAAGGGACATTGAGCCGGAATTAGACGACAAATCCTGTGAGCTAGTGCAGGCGTATTGATTTCTAGGCGATCAATTCGTTGCCGCAGGGGTTGCCATAAATCCCATTTTGGTTGCGGTGACGGGTTTTTCCGATTGCCTTTCGACCAAGGGGCGATCCAATTAGAGACAATTATTTTATTTGTGGTATAATCTGATACATCAGCATCGGCCATAGCTTTATCTTCAATTGATTGAGTCATAAGGTTCTATCTGAGATTACGACAGGGCGAACAATCTTTCCCGAAAATCCCCTAGGACGTTCGGACATTTGACCGCTTTAACGATAACATCTCTGGGATAAAATTACTCGTTAAGACTACACAGTAACGCTAGGGCTGCGGAGAGGCAATTTGAACGTTTGTACTAACTTGCCATCTCCGAGTTATCACCTGAAAGCTAATAGGCAACAGACGACAATAAGATAACGTCACGAGTGAGTTTAACTAGATTAATCTCTAAGCTTCGCCCAAAGATATTGGCTCTGATTAGAGCTATTTCTAGGTTAGCAAAAACTCAGATTTTTTCACGTCAGCATAGTACACTTTTTCTGGGTATAAAATATCACCCAGTTTTTGTCAAAGATACGCAATCCAAGCTGTGGGGTGTGGGGTGTAGGGTGTGGGAATTATGAATTATCAATTATCAATTATGAATTGGGTAGTTTTTTGCTGATAACTGATAACTGATAACTGATAACTGATAACTGATAACTGATAACTGATAACTGATAACTGATAACTGATAACTGATAACTGATAACTGATAACTGATAACTGATAACTGATAACTGATAACTGATTTACATTCTTTCCAAAACGGGGATACCCAAGAGATATAAGCCTAATTTTAGGGTTCTTGCCGTTAAATCACACAAAACTAAACGAGAGGTTTTAATCGGTTCTGCTGCTTTCAGAACGGGACAATTCTCGTAGAAACGATTATACTTTTTACTGAGTTCATAAAGATAATCACATAAACGATTGGGTAATAAATCCTCTTCCACGGCAATAATTACTTCGGGAAGTTGCAGTAATTGTTTAGCCAGAATTAATTCGCTTTCATCCTTGAGAATTAGCGGTGAATTGGCACTTAAATCCTGAAAATTAATACCACCTTCGCGACTGATACTCTGGACCCTAGCGTAAGCGTACAGCATATAGGGGGCGGTGTTGCCTTGCAGATTGAGCATTTTGTCGTAACTGAAAACGTAGTTACTATTGCGATTTTGGCTGAGATCGGCGTATTTAACGGCACTTAAACCGACAGTTTCGGCAGTCTTAGCGATAAAATCGCCGGTTTCTTCTCTTTCCTCGCTTGCCAGTCTTTTTTCTAAGTCAGCTAGGGAACAGGCGATCGCTTGATCAAGTAATTCTTGTAATTTTACCGTCTCCCCGGAACGAGTTTTTAATTTTTTACCATCTTCCCCTAAAACTAATCCAAAAGCGACGTGAACCACTGCCACATTATCGGGTAAAAATCCCGCTTTTTTAGCCACCTGAAATACTTGGGCAAAATGGTTAGCTTGTCCAGCATCGGTGACATAAATTATTCTTTCGGCTTTATCTTGACGCACTCGATAACAAATTGCTGCTAAATCGGTGGTAGCGTAATTATAACCGCCGTCGGATTTCTTGACAATTAGGGGCAGAGGATCCCCCTCTTTGTTGGTAAAACCATCGAGAAAGACGCATAAAGCGCCGTTGTCTTCTGTTAGCAATCCCTGTTGATCTAATTCTCTGATTACTGCCTCAAGGTAGGGATTATAAAAAGATTCCCCCCTTTCCGTCAGTTTTATATCGAGAATATCATAGATTTTCTGAAATTCCCGTCGTGATTGTTGACAAAGTAACTGCCATGCTTGACGACTTTGAGGATCACCCGACTGTAATTTTACTACAGCTTGACGGGCAGTTTCTTTAAAGTTTTCGTCTTCATCAAAACGAATTTTTGCCTTTTTATAAAAGCTAACTAAATCCCCTAAATCGAGAGCATCTGCTTGGGTTAAAGCACTAGGATAAGCTTCTTGTAGATAAGTGATTAACATCCCGAATTGAGTACCCCAATCCCCGACGTGATTAAGACGAATTACTTGATGATGACGAAATTCTAAAATCCGAGCGATACAATCACCAATTATAGTCGATCGCAAGTGACCGACGTGCATTTCTTTGGCAATATTGGGACTGGAAAAATCGACAATAATTTTTTGACTGGGGTTAGCAGTGGCAACTCCTAAACGGTTGTCAGTAATTAGGTCTTTTAATTGGGTTTCTAGATAACTGGGTTTAAGGGTAAGATTGATAAAACCAGGTCCAGCAATTTCGGGGGGTTGACAGAGATCATCTATCTCTAGATTTTTTAGTAAAGTTGCCGCTACTTCCCGGGGTTTTTGTTTTAATTCTTTGGCTAAAGAGAGGGAAATATTACATTGATAATCGCCAAAACGGGGGTTACTAGCGGCGACAATTAGAGGATCATTAGCGGCGAATTTTTCCCCAAATGATTTAACTAGGGATTGGGAAAAACGCTCTTTTATTTGTTGGATAATGGCAGTCATAGAGAAAATTTAGCAATGAATGAATGTTAGAAATCTATGGGTAATTAGGAAATTTATCTTGCTCTCATCTTGAATAGAATTGAGCCGAACGGGGTATTATGTCCATTTTCTTGGTACATTATAAGCATCAAATTTAGTATCTTTACTAATTAGAATTAGGCATCTGTTTAGAGACTGAGCAATTAGCATTCTATCAAATGGATCTCGGTGATGCAAGGGTAAAGTACAAATTTTTAGAGTATCAGAAAATGATATAGATAGTAAGGTTATATCTGATGCTTCTAGTTTAGTTTCAATGGTTTCATAACTTTTTTGTAGGGCTAACTTACCTAAATTTAACTTAATCGCAATTTCCCAGAGACTAACAATACTGACATAAACTTCAGGAGCAAAATCAATTTCCTCCCGAAGATTATCAGGCAAGTTAGGATCGTTTTCAGTTAACCAGATGAAAGTATGAGTGTCCAGAAGAAAAGATGTCATCACATATATTCCTGAAAATCTTCCAAAGACTCATCAAAGTCATCGGACAAAGGTAAGGTAAATGTACCTTGTAAAATTCCTGAACGACGTTTCCTAAGAGAAGGTTTCTCTATAATAACATCTGATTGATAATTGGCCATCAAATATTCAGCATAGTGCAGCAGCTCTATTTTTAATAACTCTGGCATTGCTTCGACAGTTTCTAAGATTTTTGTGTCTATATTCATAGGTTTGGGATACTTAATCTGAGCTAATTCTTACTAATTACTTATTCCTTAACCAATAAAACCACGGCATAAACCGCGATACCTTCTTCTCGTCCTACTGGTCCCAATTGTTCGTTAGTAGTGGCTTTAATTCCCACCTGTTCTGGATTAATCTTAAGAGTTGCTGCTAACTTGGCTCGCATCGCAATAAGGTGGGGTTTCATTTTCGGTTTTTCGGCAACAATTACCGAATCAATATTATTAATCCGCCAACCTTTATCGATAATTAACTGATTAACTTGCTCTAATAATTTTAAACTATTCGCCCCTTGCCATTGCGGGTCTGTGGGGGGAAAATAATGACCGATATCGCCTAAACTAAGCGCCCCTAGCATGGCATCCATGATAGCGTGGGTTAAGACATCGGCATCACTATGACCCAATAAACCGACAGTATGGGCAATTTCTACTCCTCCTAAAATTAAAGGTCTTCCTGTTACCAATCGGTGGATATCATAGCCGTTACCAATACGAATATTCATAGAGTAGTCCTCATTGTCGGTGTTTCTGCAAATGTGAGATGCACCCAAATTGCGGTAGAATTTTCTTGGGGATAATCTCCTAAGTTCTGACTATCCACTGCCGATTCCCGCAAAGGATAGCCATTTATTCTATCAGATTGAGAAGATATTACTTATGATAACACTTGTGACTATATTTTTCACTGCCTTGCTCGCAGTTACGGATTTTACTTACCAAATTTTGATTCATTTTCCCATACAAATCCTTAATTCTTTGGGGTCGTTGCTGTCCTATGGAGTAATCGGACTGATAATTTTAGTCCTAGTGTGGATTGTGGGTGACTGATTTCTCGGTAGAAAAAAATGAGAGAATCAGCCTGAGCCAATTCTCCCCAATTTCAGCCAACTTTTAATTTTTACTGTTCACTAGCCACTGCTTGGGGTTGTCCTTGCGGTTGGAATTGGAACAGGGAATAAACCACGTTGCGACGGATATCAATCATCATTTCTAAAAACATCTCGTAGCCTTCCTGTTTATACTCAATTAGGGGGTCTTTTTGACCGTAACCGCGTAAACCAATCGACTCGCGTAAAGCTTCCATAGCTTGCAGATGTTCGCGCCATAACATATCGATTTGTTGCAGAATAAAATAACGTTCGGCATCGCGCATTAAACCGGCGCGAATATTATCCACTTGACGTTCTTTAATTTCGTAGGCTTTGCGAACTTCTTCGTGTAGGAACATCTTGATATCATTAACACTCATATCCTCGATATCTTTAGCGGTAATATCTGCCAACAGATGGACGAATTCCTGAGACTTACTAATCAGTTTTTCTAAATCCCATTCTTCCGCCGGCAGTTCGGGATTCACATAAGCCGTGACGATTTCATCCATGGTTTTTTCGGCGTATTGCAGCACCTGTTCTTTTAAGTCCATCCCCTCCAAAACCCGACGACGTTCGGCATAAATAGCGCGCCGTTGATTATTCATCACCTCGTCGTATTCAAACACCTGTTTCCTGGCATCATAATAGAAGGTTTCCACTTTTCTTTGCGCTCCTTCCAGAGAACGAGTTAACATTCCCGATTCAATGGGCATATCTTCTTCCACCCGGAAGGCATCCATTAAACCCGCCACGCGGTCGCCCCCAAAAATCCGCAATAAATTGTCTTCTAGGCTTAAAAAGAAGCGTGTGGAACCAGGGTCGCCCTGTCTGCCCGCCCGGCCTCGCAATTGGTTGTCAATACGGCGGGATTCGTGGCGTTCCGTCCCGATAACGTGCAGTCCGCCCCTTTCTACTACCTCATCGTGTTCTTTACCCGTGTAATCTTCATAACTTTTGCGAATTAATTTATAGACTTCCCGTAACTTTTGAATAACCGGGTCATCCGTCGGGGCTTTTTCGGCTGCGATAGCGATTTTTTCTTCTACTTCTAATTCCGGTAAACTTTGAGTTCCGTGGGTATCAACGGCAAATTTAACCGCTTCTTTCAGGGCATTTTCTACCTCTTTCGGTAACTCGGTGGGAAAAATTTCTGCTGAGGCACGCCAGTTTTTTTTCTTTTTATCCGGAGCGAATCCTTGGGGGCGATTGCGTTCGCCTAAACTGGGTAAACTAAAGGCCAAATTGTCATCCTCGGGCATAACTAATTTGGGCATTAAATACTCGCGAATTTTCAATCGGGCCATATAGTCGGAGTTACCACCGAGGATGATATCGGTTCCCCGTCCCGCCATATTCGTAGCAATAGTTACGGCCCCGGCCCGGCCTGCTTGGGCGACGATTTCCGATTCCCGTTCCACGTTTTCTGGACGAGCATTAAGTAAGTTATGGGGAATCTTTCTTTCCTGTAATAACAGCGAAAGCACTTCTGATTTTTCCACACTGGTGGTACCGACTAAAACTGGGCGACCCTGTTCGTGCATTTGTTGACATTCTTCGGCGACGGCGTTCCATTTTGCCTGTTCATTTTTATAGACCACATCGGCTAAATCTTGCCGACGAGAAACGCGGTTAGTGGGAATAATTGTTACTTGCAGGTTATAGACTTTTTCTAGCTCCGTTTCTTCGGTTTTGGCCGTCCCGGTCATGCCAGATAATTTCGGATAGAGCAGGAAAAAGTTTTGATAGGTAATCGTGGCTAAGGTTTGGGTTTCCTGTTGAATTTCTACCCCTTCCTTAGCCTCCACTGCCTGATGTAAACCATCGCCCCAACGTCGCCCCGGTAATACCCGTCCGGTGAATTCATCAACAATAACAATTTCACCGCTGCGGACGATATAGTTAACGTCTTTTTTCTGGAGTTCTTTGGCGCGAATAGCGTTAGAAATATAATGCGCCCAGGGATTTTCTTGGTCGTATAAATCGGTAACTCCTAATAGTTCTTCCGCTTTTTTAAAGCCTTCATCGGTCATTAAAACGTTACGGTCTTTTTCGTTAACTTCGTAGTCTCCCGGTCCGTCTTCTACTTCTTGGCGTACTAATTGCTTGGCGATTTCGGCGGCGAGAATATATTTTTCTGTGGGCCGATCGATCGCTCCTGATATAATTAATGGAGTTCTGGCCTCATCGATAAGAATTGAGTCCACCTCGTCAATAACGCAGTAGTTAAAGGGTCTTTGGACAACTTCCCCCATCACTGTAGCCATGTTATCGCGCAGATAATCAAAGCCGAGTTCGCTGTTAGTGGTGTAGGTGATGTCACAGGCATAATTTTTCTTTCTTTCTTCCGGACTCATGCCGGCTTGAATTAGTCCCACACTTAACCCTAAAAAGCGGTGTACCTGCCCCATCCATTCCGCGTCACGACGGGCGAGATAATCGTTAACGGTGACGACGTGAACCCCTTTTCCGGTCAATCCATTCAAATAAGCGGGGAGAGTGGCAACCAGGGTTTTTCCTTCCCCGGTTTTCATCTCGGCGATTTGTCCTTTGTTCAGTACCATTCCCCCCAATAACTGCACGTCAAAGTGACGCATCCCTAAGACTCGGATTCCCGCTTCCCGGACAATGGCGAAAGCTTCGGGGAGGATTTCCTCGAGAATCTCCTCTCTTTCGTCATAATTTCTCGCTTTGTCCAATCTTTCCTTAAATTCGCTGGTTTTGCTCCTTAATTCCTCATCGGACAGGTTTTTAATGTCTTCTTCCAGCAGGTTGATTTCGGTGACGAGGGGCTGAAATTTTTTAATTTTGCGGGCGTTGGGGTCTCCGAGTAGGGCTTTTAACATAGCAGTTTTTATTCTCTCGCTTCGATTGGCTCTTGGTCTGTGGTGTTAACAATTGTATCACTCTGGTTGGGAGTGGAGAATCATTTATCGGTGAACAGGGACGGCGTTGTCAGATTCAGAAGAGGAAAGATGCAATGCTCCCAACTGATTCGGAGCATCTTTCAATTTGACAACGCCGATTGTAGGGCTAATTCATGAATTAGCCCTACGCCGATTGTAGGGCTAATTCCACTGCTAAATCGAGCGACTCTTGTTCCCCACTTAAGGCCAACTATCGGCACTATTCGTTCATTAAACACTAAGTAGGGAGGCACAATTATTTGTAGGATGGGTTAGCGTAGCGTAACATGAGCGGGCGTTGGGTTTCATGCTTCAACCCAACCTACGTTCATCTTATCTTTAATTCCACCCACCCACTTAATTGTCAAGATGCCATGTAATCTTTCCTATCAAAGTAATTTCATTTCCGGTGCTGATTCGGAGCATCTTTCAATTTGACAACGCCAAAATTTTTGAGACATTTCAATATAAATTTAAACGGCAACCGCATCAAAAAAGGAAGAAAAACCCTAATAAATATAACCTAGAAGACGCTTTATCTGTGGTTGAAACCTGCGATAAAATATCAATCTAGGGTTTGCGGCAAAAAGTACGGGCGAAGCATTCGGATAGAAAATCTCCGGTTTCACCGATAGGTTATTGCCCGAATGCTTCGCCCCTACAGGACGCGGGCCGATGAAAACGCAAGGTTTTGAAGCACGATTCTCTCAAAATCTTGCACCTGTACTGATTATTGATTCTCCCTTTTACCTGTCCTGATATGTAGCCTATAGTCAACGGATTTAGAGTTAATCTTCTCTCACCGGTGGCTTAACTAAAGGGGAAACCACCATATTTATTGATAATTATATCTATGGTTTCCATAATTGCGATCGATTCTCCCAAAATGGAGATAATTTTTTGATAATGTTCTAGGTCATCGTAGCTAAGGTGGCGACCTTTGCGGTCTTTTAGCCACTTCTGACACACTTGATAACCGCCGATATAAAAGTTCCAAATTTGGGGCGGAATCCCCGCAAAATACTGGTCAGAATTAATCGAAATTTGTTGTTTATTTTCGTCATATTTCACCTGTTCGACTAGATTGGAACCCGCCACGGGATAACTACTAATTTCTTTTCCCGTTGCTTTCATTAGGTGTAAATGTACTAATTTGTCACCTTTTTTGACTAATTCCCAGAATAATTCTTGATTACTGGTTAGGGGAACACGAGGAAAGTCTATTTTTAAAAATTCGGCGTAACGTTGGCGATATTGGGGAGAGTGAAAGACAGCATAGATATAGTTAAAAATGTCTTCCGGTCCAAAGGTTTTCTTTTCGTCTCCTTTGCCATCACTGATAAATTCTAAGTCAAGTTTTGCCGAAAGTTCCTTAATAAATTCTGGTGCTAGATTGGGACGGCGAGACATTCCCATGTCTTTCTCTGCCTGAGTTTCAGGATAACAATATAATGGCATAGTGTATCCTCTTTCTCTACTTTTGTTTGAAACATAGGAATCGTCTGTAAGCTGATTAGTAATTAAAATATGTTGCCAAGTTTCACTGACTATTTGTCTGCATATATGAAATCCTAAATTATTTTCTTTTAGGTGACGCATAGTATCAATTCTTGCTCTACAGTGAAACCCACCTGAATTACCTGTATAATAGGTATATCTTTGATCAAAAGGTCTATATGAAATGGGTAAGAGGTTATCTTTAGATAAATTTGATTGCTTAACATCTTTCTGTGCTAAATCTATCTTCCAATCTTGAGAATCTTTACCTAAATTATATTTAATCCTAGCTTGTTCTGGACTGAGCTTGACAAAATCATTGATTATATCCCAAATTTCTTTTTTATTCCATTGAATTGTTAAACTATCTCTAGCTGTGACGATACCAACACTATTAATTGGCATAATTTCAGTAATCTTCCAAAATTGATCGTATTCCGAGCGCAGATTAATATTCTGAGGTTTAAATAGATAAAAAGGAGAATCAGGTTGTAATTCTTGCCAAGAAGTAGAACAAAGATCATTTTCCTCTAACCAGTGATACTTACCACCGACAATAACTTGATTCTCAATCATCTCTCTTTTGCCCCATAAATCAGCATGATAAACTTTAGCTAAATTTGAAGAACCATTGTGATATTTAATAAAAATACCAATAGCTACACCTTGCTGAATATCAAACACATTTTGATCCGGTGAACCGTCGGGACAAGCTTCTTTTTTCTTACTGTTGCCGTGTAAATCGAGGATATAAATATCATCAAAAGTTTTTAATAAACTTTGACGCATTCCCCGAAAAGTTGGGTTATCCAGATAACCATGATTAGTAACAAAAGCTAAAATTCCGTAACCAGTTTTCTCGATGCGCCATTGACTAAAGCGAATAAATTTTACATAATCATCATTTAACCATTTGGGATTTTTTTCGCCTAAAGGTTGCTCATCTACTTCAAAATAACTAGCAGTTTTTTCTCCAGAAATAATATCTTTTCCCTTCAATAATTCCTTAATCCATTCTCCTGTATTTACGGAATGTCCAGAGTAGGGAGGATTACCAATAATCACCATAACCGGATGTTCTTGCTTAACACCTTGCGCTGACTCTGCTTCATCGCGAATACGATTTAAAAAACCATCAGCAGGGGGAATTTGAAAAGCTTCCTGTAGGGTGTTAGTGAGATAGATTCCCAAGCGTTCATCGGCACTAAAATCATAGCCTAATTCCTGAAGTTGTAAACCTAACTTCATGTGTGCCACGGTGTAGGGAGCCATCAGTAATTCAAACCCAAAGAGACGGGGTAATAAATGTTTACTGACATAACTAGACCACATCCCTTTCTGTTGACGAAAACTATCATAGATATGGTCGATAACAGAGTGTAAAAAAGTGCCAGTTCCCACAGCAGGATCGAGAATTAAAACTTGGTGAACTTCCTGAGTTTCTTGGCTATCATTAGGATTCTTAATCGTAATTTTTTTGGCATCGGCCAAACCTTTAGGAATCTGAAACTTATTTTTTAGAATATAGTCCACACTGCGAACCATGTAAGAAACCACGGGTTCAGGGGTATAATAAACCCCCCTAGACTCACGCATTTTACTATCGTATTCGGCTAAAAAAGTCTCATAAAAGTGAACCACAGGATCCTGTTTGCGCGTGCGTTTTCCAAAGCTGCCCAGAATCCCCTCCATATCCGTTTGTTGTAAAATAGTGGCTAGAGTATCCACGGCCCAAGTAATCCGCTCATCTAATTCTGTACCAGCAATTTGATGAAAAATTCCCCGCAAAAAAGGGTTAGTTTTCGGCAGTCGAAATGCTGCCGTTTCCCTAGAAAAAGAACTTATTTGATCCGTATTACAGCGTGATGCGAATAAACCATAACAGATTGTTTGTGCATACATATCGGCAAACTGCGCTTCATTGAGATCACTAATTAAAACTCGTTGAAAAGATTGCAATTGTTGCCGCAACATTCCCCCGCAATCTTGATCTTTTAAAGCTTGGCCGATTGCATCTCGAATTAACTGCGCTAAAGCGGCCATTTTTTTGGCTAATTCTCGCGGTGTTGTGATCTGAATAACTTTTGAGAGGAAAAATTGACAGAACAATTGTTCTACTTGTAAAATACCCTGGGAATCAGGTTTAATTTGCTTTTTTTGATTAAGACTTGCCACGGCAGCTGATAGACGCAATTCTCCCGATACATACCAACGAAATTCTAAATGATCGGTGATAATTAAATTACCCAAAGCCTGTAAATAACGTTTTATTTGGGGAGTATTTTCAACCTTTTTGAGAGAAGTTCCGATATCTTTTGCTTCCAGATGGCCAATTTCTACCATACCCTGATTAATCACAAAATCTGGAGCGCCACAAGCAATCCTTTTGGGTTCATTGAGAGCTTGTAGGTTATTATTTAGGGATTCAATTAATTTTTTTAAAGCAGGACGATAACTGTGTTCTGTGGCGTTACCCTGTTGATAAATGCCCGTGATTTCCTCTAGATATTTTGGCAGTGAGTTACTCATTATCGTTGCGACATACAAACGTTCTTCTATAGATAAAATATAACCTCATTTAGCCCCAATGTCCACTGAGATGCCCTCATCCTGCTTTATCCCTATCCTCAAGGATACCAAAATTAGCTAGAATGAAATAATAGGCGATAATCTCATCCCAACAACTTCACCAAAATATTAACGATGGTCAAAGCATCATCTCCCTTATCTCTAGAGCATCTCTATCATGTTCCCACCTACACTATAGCCGATACTGCGCGCTATCTCCATATTCCTTTGCCCACTCTGAGAACGTGGGTACGAGGACGCACCTACCCCACAAAAAAAGGACAAAAAGAGTTTTTACCCCTCATTCAACGACCTAATCCGAATATTCCGCAACTTTCCTTTACTAACTTAGTGGAAGCGCACGTTTTAAGAGTTATTCGCAAAGTTCATAACATCCCTCTCGATAAAGTTAGACTGGCCCTAGACTATATTAGTGAACAATTTAACACCGATCATCCTCTAGTTCAAAAACAATTTAGTACCGATGGAACTGACCTTTTTATTGAACAATTTGAACATTTAATTAATGCCTCCCGTTCGGGACAATTGACGATGAAACAATTCTTAAATAATCTCTTAACTCGTATTGAATGGGATGAACAAGATATCGCCACACGGCTTTTTCCCACTATCGACATAAATGGGGAAGACTTCAGCAATAAAGTCCTAAAGATAGACCCTAATATTTCCTTTGGAAACCCCGTGATCACAGGAACAGGAATTCCCACTAAAGTTGTCACAGAACTTTATGATGCGGGGGACTCTATAGAAGATATTGCCAATGATTATAATTGTCAACCTTGGCAAATTGAAAAAGCGATTTTATTCGAGTGCAATTGGCAAGCGGCATGACCTATCAATACACCTATTTTATCGACCGCGCTTTAGGAAAATCTATCGGTGAAGCTTTGCAAGAAATAGGGGTTAAAATTGAATTTCATCATGCCCATTTTGCCCCAGATGCACCGGATACGGAGTGGCTACCTATTGTTAGTCAAAGAGGATGGATAGTATTAACTAAAGATGTAAACATTGGTAGAAATATTTTAGAAGTTCAACAGATAGCCCGTTATCAGGCTCAAGTATTTGTTCTAGTTTCTGGCAACTTACCTCGTCAAACCATGGTTAATATTTTTGTCGAAACAATCGATAAAATTGAAAAAATAACTCAAGGTAATCAAGCCCCTTTTATCGCCAAAATATACCAAGATTTTCAAGTAAAATTGTGGAAAAACAAAAATGAATTAACCAGAATAATAGAAACTATGTAAAACTTATTAAAATATTTTTTATTCAGTAAAAAATTACAGCTAAATTTGTTGACAATATTCTCACCATTACCTTTGATGCAATTGTCGAAATTGTCTGAGCAGTGAACCGGTTTAATCAACTTCTTAATCCCCCCACTTGCTGTTAAATTTATCTCCGTTCACTTCACCCAGGGGAAGGGGGGACTTCTGGCGAGATTTGAGTTAAACTAGAAAGGTTGACTATTGACAAACATCGATCGCACAGGAGTAAATTATGTCTAGAGTCTGTACTATGACGGGGAAAAAGGCCAATAACGCCTATGCGGTGTCCCACTCCCACCGTCGCACCAAAAAATTACAAGAAGCTAACCTACAATGGAAAAGAGTTTGGTGGTCGGAAGGCAACCGTTGGGTAAAACTACGCATCTCCACCAAAGCTATCAAAACCATTGAAAAGAAAGGATTAGCCGTCTTCGCTAGAGAAGTAGGCTTAAACTTAAATTTGTACTAAGCGAGTAGTTCATGAGTGGAGACGAATCGGCCTTATTGTTGACTCCTCTGCTTTTGATTATTAAGTATTGCAACAGGCCGTGATCTGGGGTGAAAACTACCTTTAAGATTAAAAACTTAAAACGACCTGTTCAGGAGAATTTCAATGTATTCAACCCTATTAATGGCCGCCACCGCCGTACAAGGTTCCAGCGAATGGAGTCCCAAAGTGGCGATTGTCATGATTATCTGCAATATTCTCGCTATTGCTTTCGGTAAAGCGACTATTAAACAACAAAATGTCGGTCCTGCTTTACCTTCCCCCGCTTTATTCGGTGGTATGGGATTAGGCGCTTTACTGGGTACTACCAGTTTTGGTCATGTCCTCGGCGCCGGTGTCATCCTCGGTCTTTCCCGTCTGGGGGTTATCTAAATATGTTTTGATTTTCTCAATCGGTGGCCAAAAGTCACCGATTTCTTTTGTGAAAAATTCTCGACTATATAAGTAGGTAGGCGTTAAAAATTATCAGACACCCCCGTTATCAAGGGTAGGGTTGATTCATGAATCAACCCTACCTTATCAAGGGGGATCAAGGGGGGATATAGGGGGGATTTAATTAGAACCAGCTACTTAATAAATATGACTCTACCTCAAAAAAATTCTTTTTGGTACGATGAGCGATTTCAGAAGATTTTTCTACAGGTAATTATTCTGCTAATTGTCTGCCTAATTTTCTGGTTTTTTGGCCGCAATTTAGTGATTAATTTCCAACGTTTGCGCCTAAGTTTTGGCTTTGGCTTTCTCTTTGATCCTGACCGACCAGCCTCTTTTGCGATTGGTGACTCTCCTATTGCCTACAGTCCCACCGATACCTATTTTCGCGCTCTTTTGGTGGGATTAGTTAATTCCCTCCGTATTATGATTAGTGGCATATTTTTGGCGATTAGTCTGGGAATAGTCATCGGGTTAGGTCGTTTGTCCGATAATTGGTTAATTCGTCAGTTGGCAACAATTTATGTGGAAACTATTCGCAATACTCCTTTATTATTACAATTATTTTTCTGGTATTTTGCTGTGTTTCTGAAACTGCCGAAAATTGAGGACTCTCTAGAGTTTTTTGGCAGGGTATTTTTAAATAACTCAGGAGTCTATTTACCTTTTCCTGCCAATAGTTTCAGGACATGGTTAGCCTTAGCTATAATGATTTTAGGAATAATTATCTCAGTATTTTTATACCTAAAAAATAAACTTGGTTTATGTCTAACTAGCCTACTAATCCTAGTTATAATTCCTCTAATCTGGGGTTTACAATGGCAAAGTCCCCAAGTTAATCCTCTTAATCAAAATATTGACTTCGGTTTACATCTTTCTTCTGAGTTTGCTACTCTCCTAATCGGTTTAACTGTTTATACAGCTGCCTTTATTGCGGAAACGGTACGGGGAGGGATTCAATCGGTTAATCGGGGACAATGGGAGGCAGCTAAAGCCTTGGGATTAAAACCTTTATTAGTGATGAGATTAGTAATTTTTCCCCAAGCTTTGCCGGTGATTATTCCTCCTTTAACTAATGAATGTTTAAACCTTGTTAAAAACTCTAGTTTAGCGATCGCTATCGGTTATAATGATATTTATGCTATCTCTAGTACCATCGCTAATCAAACAGGAAAAGCTGTAGAGATGTTAATAGTAGTTATGGCCACCTATTTATTCTTTAATCTGGTGATTTCTCTGGCTATGAATCAATTAAACCAACGGGTAAAAATTCAGGAAAGGTAGCCTAACGCACCAGAATTTAGCGATAAATTAATTAATGAGCATTAGCAGAATATAAAGCGGTGATAATTGCTGTCACCGCAGGACTAAGACTAGATAAAACCACCACGGAAGCGGTGGCAATGATGATAGTAGTAGCCATTCTCACCATACCATCTGTACCTTTTTGATAGGCATCAAATTTATATTCTAATCGGTCAACTTTTTGACCAAGTTCTTCTCGCAATTGAATCAACGCTTCTCTGATGTCATCATTACTGGGATTTTCGGGAATTTGCATAACCTTAATTAGCAATCAACTAACAACTGCATATATTATAGCAGTTCTTAGCCATAAATTACAATTTTTTATCAGGAGGAGGAGTCAATCGCCAACGCACTAAAAAACTATCAATACTTTCTAAACATTCCAAGTCATCTTTAGGTAAATAAGAATCTTTTAACAAGAAAGAAAAAGCCTGCTGAAACTCTTGACTATCAGCTTGAATCGGACTAGCAAAATGACAAGGAATAACCTGTTTAATCGGCCATTGAGAAATTCTATCAACCCATTGACTAACCTCGTCAGTAGTGCGATTAAGAATCAAAGTTTGCAAAATTGGGGCTACTATTAACCTCCCCTCGCGACGCAAATTTAAAAAAGTCCTTTGCCAATCATCACCCCATTGAAAAGGGAATAAACCAAAATAGGCTTTTTTACTCTTTTCCTTAGCAGTAAAAGCATCTCGAAAGACCTTAATCCAATTGGGAACAGCTAAAACAGGAGGTTGAAAATAAAGAGCAAAAAGACAAATTCTTTGCCAACCCCGACGGCGATTTTCTGGGGTATCCTCCACCAAATCCTTAGCCGTATTTTTAGCGTGAAACAGCAGCGGATAGGGGTCTAATTCTAAAATAGCGGGGGGATTTTCTGGGATAGAAATAATGCCATCAGTCAGCAGCAGAGTTTGAGAGTAGTGATGAAAAAAAGCCACCTCCGAGAAGTATCCCACATTCAGATCGATTGCGGGTAAAATTTCATAACTAAAATCTTTTCCTAAAGGAGTAGTTGCCGAGTCAGCAGGTAAAATTTCCGTTCGTTTTGCTGGTAAACCCAACCAACTCAAAGGTAAATTAAGAGGAAAACTCCATTGATTAGGAGCAACATAAACTATAGCCTTAGGAAAATAACGGGCAAAAGGACCCACAAAAACCTTATGTTCAATCCCAGAAATCGTCGGCAAAATAATATATTTAACTTCCCCGTGTTCACTTTCCAACTCACGCATTAAGCGAATACATTCAGGAGTCGGGGCCACTGGTGCATAAACAAATAAACCCCCAGATGCTAACTTAATTACCGTCATGCGAATCGGCACGACCACATAGAAAATACCCTGCAATTGCTCAAATGTCCAGAGCGTATCTTTCACCACTTCTTTGCGAATTGTCCGTCTTTGACCGTAGGGATAAAGTGGTACAATTGGCCAAAAAGGCCATGATAAATCTTGCGGAGTTATTGCGGCTTTTGTCATCGTCTGATTCTATCGCTGAAAATCTCTATTTTAGTTATCATAAACCCTTCTAATCCCCATGACTAATAAACTGCCCATTGATTCTTTGGTCAATACTTGGAATAGTCTCACGGGGGAAGTGATGAAAAGACTCCCCATCGACCAGTTGACTAATACTGTCCTCCAGTGGTTTAGTGTTAGTGACACTCAAGTGGCGGAAATTTTAGAAAAAGTCCGTCAAGAATTACCCACCACCGAGGCGCTGTTAATCGGTAAACCCCAAACGGGAAAAAGTTCGATTATTCGGGGAATAACGGGAGTTTCGGCGGAAATCGTCGGGCAAGGTTTCCGTCCCCACACCCAAAACACCCAGCGCTACACCTACCCCGCAGAAGATTTACCCCTGTTGATTTTTACCGATACGGTGGGGTTAGGGGATGCCTATCAACACACAGAGACGATAATCGCGGAATTATTAGCAGATTTAGCCGAAAACACGGGACGCGCCCAAGTTTTTATCGTGACGGTAAAAATTGATGATTTTGCCACCGATAGCCTTCTGGAAATTACCAAGCAACTGCGGCAAAAATATCCTAAAATACCCTGTTTACTGGCTGTCACCTGCCTTCATCAGCTTTATCCTCCTAATACCGTTGATCATCCCCCTTATCCTCCCGATTTCGAGGATATCAATCGTGCCTATCAAGAAATTAAAGAAACTTTTAAGGATTTATATGACAATTCTGTGGTAGTCGATTTCACCCTAGAGGAAGACGGTTACAACCCCGTTTTTTACGGTTTAGAGGCATTTAGAGACAATTTAGCTGATTTATTGCCAAAAGCCGAGGCTAACACCATCCACCAACTTTTAGATCGGGAAACCAGCGATAAATTAGGCCATCTCTATCGGGACGTGGCCCGACGCTATATGTTAGCCTTTTCCGTCATAGCGGGAACCTTGGCGGCGATTCCCTTACCCTTCGCGACTATGCCCGTGTTAACCGCCCTACAAGTGTCAATGGTGGGGGTTTTAGGTAAATTATACGGTCAAGTCTTAACCCCATCCCAAGCCGGTGGAATTGTCAGTGCGATCGCTGGTGGCTTTTTGGCCCAGGCCATCGGTCGGGAATTGGTGAAATTTATCCCCGGTTTTGGCAGTGTCATCGCCGCTTCTTGGTCCGCTGCCTATACCTGGGCCCTAGGAGAGGGTGCTTGTGTCTATTTTGGCGATTTAATGGGGGGTAAAAAACCCGATCCTAAGAGGATTCAAAGGGTGATGAAAGAGGCTTTTTCTGCTGCCCAAGAAAGATTTAAAAATGTCGCTACGGGAGGAGATAATTGAGCTTATAAATATCAAAAGAATTTTCTTTTTTTGACCAGATTATTGTAGTGCTGTAGAGCATATTCTGCATCTGATAAACGCAAATCTACTTCAAGATTGCCGAAAAAACCTCCTGCCATGGTAGTATGTTCCTGAGCTTGAGAGGCAGCCCGTATAACTTTCTCAAGTTTTGCAGATATTATTGAAGCTTTTCTTTGTAGTAATTCTAGCCTTGGCTGTTGTATTCCAAAATAAATGTAAATTATGAATGATTGCGAAACGATAGTTATTATAAGAATTGTAATAATTGTAATTATTTTTGTAGAAAATAACCAATAAACACCCATCGTCCAGGTAAATGTTAACAGCAACCATAAAAAATCGAAGTTTCTTTGCTGCCTATCTATTTGTTCGCATATATTAAGAAGCTTCTCAGAGTATTCATTTAACAAAGAGATAATCAGCTTTCTGTCTTCCTGATCAAAAATAGCCATTAGCTTACTTCTCCTAAACGCTCAATGAGATTTGAAAAAGAGACTCGATCGCATTAAGAAAATACCTAAAATTGGCAACTTTTAATCGTTGATCATAACCTTGGGTAGTTGGTATCAGTAACTCATTATCTCCTGAAAGAAAGTTTTCCATTACTAATGAAGTAGAGCGATATTCATGAATAAAATTGTTTGCTCCTCGCTGATTACGAATATTTTGGATAAGTTGTTCATAGGCTCCCTCAACATAGTGTTTATTAACCTCTAACCTGTTGTTCCACCATAGATCCTGCTTGGTAACTAAAGTAATTACTACGGTTTTTCTTTGATCAGCAATTGATAAATGTGGCTCTATTCTTCTTAAAACATCTAACTCCCGATTACGACAAACTGCCGCATATTCTCTTAGAAACTCCTCTAAAGTCATACCACTTTGATACAGCCGGTGCTGAGTATAGCTAAACTCTCCAAAGGAGTGATAACCCCATGACACCACATGAATAATTAGCTTAATTTTTCCACCGACCAAAGTTCTTAAAAGATCATCCCAAGTATCTTCTCGACGCTTTTGGCCGGGGGCAACTATTACTGAGCCAATCTTATTACTTTCCAGCTTGTACTGTTCAATTGATATTGACTCTTGATAAGTTTGCAGGAGACCGCTTAACTCAAACTCACCCGATAATAGCTTACCGAGGGTGCTTTTACCCGTGCCACCAGCACCAAAAATTGCAATTTTTAATTCTCCATTCTTCAATAAATCAAAAATTCTCTTAAATGTGGGAAATAGTTTCTCCGAAATCTCAATTACGCCTACGCCTGTACCAATTGCCTCAATGGTTTCAACAAACATAATTGACTTCCATAGGGTTACTAAATTAGTTTAACTTAATTGATCAACTTTGGTGATTGTATGATACTGCCAGCCCTAATCTGAATTGGGACATATTGCGATATTTCTGTCTAACCAAATTGATCTGATCCAGAATTACACACCCATTATAACAGACTGAAGAAATCTTCGGCCATCAGAAACGAGAATAATAGCGATCGCATCTGTTCAGTGCGAAGTCTGACTCCTCACCTAACGGTCTAATGTATCAGACTTATCTGAAATGACTATAACTTTTGGATGGGATGCACAATTGGCATTCATATCTTGATTCAGCAACACCTAAAACTGTTAGAATAGGTCAAGTCAATTAACTAGAGGCCCTATGTTAGCTCTAACCTATCCACACATAGAAAAAAGTGACGACCAACCCGCACATTTACAAAGATTACCGCGTATCCGGGTTGCTCAAATTGTCATGGACTACATCGCCTATGGTTGGTCCGTAGAAGAAATCTGTCGTCAACACCTTTATTTAACCCTAGCCGAAGCTCATGCAGCCATGGGTTACTATTTTGACCATCAAGAAGAAATTGACCAAGAAATCACCCTGGAATGGCAACAAGTACAAGAAAATATGACTCATCAAGCTGCCAAGTCGCCTTTTTATATTCGTATGAAAGCAAAAGGGCTACTGTAAATGACTATTGCCTTGTACATGGATGTTCATGTTCCCCAAGCAATTACCGAACAGTTGCGTCGCCGAGGCATAGATGTATTAACAGCATTTGAAGACGGAACCGAACAACTACCTGATGATCAACTTTTGCTAAGAGTAACTGAGCTTAAGCGCATTCTCTTTACCCAAGACATTCGCTTTAGAGTTTTAGCGGAAACTTGGCAACTAACAGGCAAACCGTTTTCAGGTTTAATTTTTGGTCATCAACTTGGAGGCACTATTGGTCAATTTGTCAAGGATTTAGAATTGATTGCTAAGGCTTCTGAACCTGACGAATGGCTCAATACAGTTGAATATATCCCGTTCAAGTAATAGACAAAACATATCAAAAATGTGCCATCAGTTTCAGTGAGTAGCAGTATAATGGCTTTATGCAGTTTGACTGGGATAAAAATAAGGCAGAACGCAATCTATCAAAGCACGAAGTCTCAATTGAGGAAGCAAAAACTATTTTTGATGATTATCTCTATGTTGAATTCTACGATACAGATCATTTAGAAGGAGTTGATATTATGTTAGTTAAAGGAATTAAAAAAGGCAAAATTATTGAGTTATTAGAGGAAGTTGATTTTCCCGATAATGAAGAGATATTAGTAGAGATTAGAGAGGTTAATGATTTTTGGTCAGCCTTGCAAGATTTTAGGCAAAGGGTAGATTTGGCAAGTCTTGATGATGATACTTTTGATAATTTACGGGACAAGTCAACGGGGAGAGATGTTCATTTATGACTCTCAAGTATTTACTAGATACTAATGTTTTGTCAGAGGCTAAACGACCTCAACCTAATCAGAAGGTCATGACAAAGCTCAGGTTATCTAAACGGGAAATAGCCACAGCTACTCTGGTTATCCATGAGCTATTATTTGGTTGTTTTCGACTTCCTTTGTCCAAAAAACGCCAAGACCTAGAAGATTATGTAAATAATGTTATTTTAGCCAATCTACCTTTATTCGATTATGACTTAAAATCAGCCCAATATCACGCACGGGAAAGGGCAAGCTTATCTAAAGTTGGTAAGAGTCCTGCCTTTGTCGATGCTCAAATAGCGTCTATTGCTTTTACCAACAATTTGACTTTAGTTACCAATAATGTTGACGATTTTAAAGATTTTCAGGGTTTAGTGATTGAAAATTGGTTTCTCTAATCTAGGGTAAGTGCATCTTGACAATCCTTGACAAAATGAAGTTTATTGAGGTTGCTTACCCAGAGGACAATTCAGGCATATTTGCTTATAATTTGCCATCTCAATTGTTAAGCAATAATCGACCAAATGGGTCGAGTTCGTAACTTTTATGATTGACTGGTATTACTTGAAATGCCTACACAGCAAGCGACTCACAAAATTGGCCAATTGTCAATAGCGTTTGAGATACGCTCACCCTGTCTTTTTAATCTACCCAGAGAGTTTACCAGTATCATGATATAACCTCACTTAAACTATTGATTTCTCACTCCTTTTTCTCTGTTCCCTGTTTTCTCAAACAAGAGACTTGGTACTTCAACAGGATGAGAATTGCTATAATTGAATTAATAGTTAGGGGACAAAATTATCCAAAAAGAACACAATGACATTTTCACAACGAAAAAATATTCAACCGACGGAGGTTCCTGTCCAGATAGATTCTATGGATAGGGGATTGCGTAATGGGTTATGGTCTGCTATATCATTAAAATTTGTAGAACCGGGTTCTTTGTACTACGTCCAGAAAGGCAATTGTCGCCATGAGATTGTCTTAAGGCGGTTATGGCATAATTATTTTAAGATGCCACTTGATGAATGCCCAACTTCTTGGCCTAAACTTGTTGAATTTATCCGTGAGCGCTTTTTCCAGTTTAAGTGGAACGAGGTTTACGATTTCATCGAATGCCTGATATCTTCTTTTGACGAAAAGGACGAAAACATAGTTAGGAGTATGACCGAATTTATGAACAGTGTTATGGAACGAGACAACTGTGGCTATAGAATTGTTGATGGAAAGGTGGCAGACTTAATTGATGAACATACAAGAGATTCTATTGAAAATGCGGCAAACCAAAATCAGTTTGCTGGTGCTGCCACGCATATAACAACATCCGTTAGATTTCTTTACGATAGAGAAGACCCAGATTATCGTAATTCAATAAAAGAATCTATATCTGCGGTTGAATCTGCCTGTAGAGACTTTACGGGTGATCCAAAAGCTACACTTGGGAAATCAATCAAGAAAATTGAAGAAATGGGGTATCTTCATCCTGTCCTAAAGGAGGCTTTGTCCAAGTTATATGGATACACAAGCGATGAATCGGGAATACGCCATGCACTGACTGATCATAGCGCCGTAACAAAAGATGATGCGGTATTTATGCTTTCGGTTTGTTCAGCATACATTAATTATCTCATAGCCAAAAGTGCCTCAAGGTGATGGCGTTGTAGCACCTTAAACCCTATACTTTACCCACAGTTAAAAACGAAAGGAAAAAGGCAGTAAATCCGAGAGATTAAAACAATAATTTTGCTGAGTTCCACAGATAATAATCTCCGCTTGCGGTGCTAATTCGGCTATCCATTGACGACAGGCTCCGCAGGGAGTTAACTGACTAATATCATCCTTCCCATCGATACAGGCTATAGCGATCGCCCGTACTTCTCGATCGCCCGCTGCGATTATTTGCGCTAAAGTTGCCCTTTCCGCGCACAAACTCAAGCCATAACTAGCGTTCTCTACATTAGTACCAGCATAAATCTTTTTATTTGTCAAGACCGCTGCCCCCACCCGAAAACGGGAATAGGGAGAATAGGAAAGTTTCGCCACTTCCCGAGCAGTGTCACAGAGTTGTTGTCTTTCTTGGTCAGATAGGGTCATCGGCTGCCGATAACAGGGAGTGGGGAATTGGGGAATTGGGGTGTGGGGTGTGGGGAGTTTTCTGAGTGAACTGATAACTGATAACTGATAACTGACTCCTAACCCAATGGTAGATGTTGGATTGTTGCAGGAGTTCTATTCTCCGACAAAGATAAGCAAAAATTATTTATTGACTGCAAAAACTTGAGAATATTTAAATTAACATTACGCAATATTTATAAATTCTTAAAAATTAATTGAGAAAGATTTTTATTTAACAACGATGTTATGAAGGTAACAGCGATTTGATAGAATTTCATAATGGGTTGTTTTGTGCCTTTTTGGACAGCAGTGCTTGAAACCCTTGCCACACCTAGAAGGTGATCCTAATTAAGACGGGTAAATCAGTCAATTTCACCCACAACGATGATCTTTTTTTTATGTAGTTTTATTGCAAAAAAAAAGTTTTTTTGACAAAAAGCACAAAGTATGATAAGAACCCAACGTATTTCTGGCTGCGAGTAATTATTGTAGAGAGGGGAGAGGGGAGAATAAATAAAAATAATCTCCTGACTCGGAGAATACTGACGACCGACTCCTAACCCCATCAACAAACTTTTTCAGTAAACCCTAACTTACCACTTAACATTTCCCTGACCATTTTAGCGGTAGCAGGGGCCAATAAAACCCCGTTGCGGTAGTGTCCCGAGGCCAGAATAACGTTATCGTATCCGGGCAAATATTCGATGATGGGAGCGGATTTTTTCTCCGGTCGCGGTCGCTTACCGGACCAAGTACGCACGATCGCACCCGCAGCCAAAGAGGGACAAAAAGCGATCGCTTTTTGATACACTTGTTCTAATAGGGCAGTATCAGGGATAATTTCGCCCTTTTCGTCCATAAATTCCACCGTTGCTCCAATCCAGTATTCCGCTCCGGCCAAAGGCAGAATATGCAGGTCATTTCCCGTTAAAATCGGCTTAAAATCGGAACTTTCTAAAGGTTGCGTCAATTTTATCTGTAAAGCCTGCCCTAAAACCGGTCGGATCTCCACTGGATGGCTAAGAGTTTCAGTTAAAGCAGTGGAACCGATTCCCGCAGAAAGAACCAAAAAGTCGCTTTCCTCTATACCATTGGAACTATAAACGTGGGTGCATTGCCTCAAATTAGAGCCATGAAGCTCTGTCTTCCCGAAATTTTCAACTTTTACCCCAAATTGACATTTAACCCCCCTTCTTGCCGCAGCAGCGACGAGAGCCTCCGTGAGCAGGACCGGATTAATTTGATGATCACTGGGAGAATAGATGGCACCATGGAGATGCTCCCCGGCCACCTGGGGACATTTTTGCTTCAAAGTCTCTTTATCCCAGATTTCTAGACAATATCCCTGTTCTTGGCGGATTTGGGCTAACTTGCGCCAATTTTCTTCGTCTTCGGCACTCGATCGCAGGAGGACAATGCCATCACGGTAACAGGGAATAGTCAGTCCGGTGAGGGATTCTAGCTCAGGAAGGAGGGTTTCATAACGTTTTAAACTTTCTTGCCGCAGTTTCCAGGCTCTACCTTTAGTTTTATGGCTGATAATCCCCATTAAAATCCCTAAAGCTGCCCCGGTTGCTCCTTGTCCCGGTTTTTTTTCATCGATGAGGGTAATTTCTAATCCTTCGATGGCGCTCAATTCGTAGGCAATGGTGGCCCCTACTATACCCGCACCGATGATGACAATTTTAGTCATAAGACCTCTTGCAAAAATCAAAAATCTTCCTTTAGGTGAGGAGTCAGGAGCCAGTAGCCGGTCGTCAGGAGAATTAAGAATGAGCATTAATCAATTAAATGCTCTATTTAGGGATTTTACGCAATTTTATGTCTATTTTTCTCATTTTTGAACTCTCAAAAATTAATTATGCAAGAACTCTATAAACTCTAGGGGCTATTTTTCTAGCAGCAACAGGACTAAAAAAGGGTTGAGGCTGCATCTCACATTTGCAGAAATACGGACAATCAGCAATTATCAGTGACTTTTAAATTATTACAAATATATCAGCAGCTGCGTGTAAGCATCCCACCGGAAAACTAATGCGCTCCGGGGTTTGGGGGCGGCGCCACGCCCCAACGGGTAGGGCTGTTTCATTCTCCCATCAGAATATCAAAAGTAAAAGCGATCACTATCAGGTAAAATGAGAAGTGACCGGCAACTTTTAAAATATATGTTGAGCTTAATAGAAAAACTGAAACAAGTCAAGGACTTTCGGAAAGAT
>NZ_JADBVE010000364.1:0-7250 GCF_020245285.1 Microcystis sp. M31BS1 | reverse complement strand
TTCATAATAAATTTGGCAGAGGATTAAAGATTAGTTATTGTGACTAACTCTTTTGGTTAGAGAAAGATAAAATTGAGAATCTTCAGTCAAATTTATTGACTCAAAATTAGCTGTACTTAATTTAAATGAATCAACCCTAGGATTAAGGGGGGATCGAACCGGAAATGTTGCTTTTTTATCCCGATGGACAAGCTTTCACTAGCTATAATGAGGAAAAACAACGAGCGGAACGATTAGCCAATAAACTGCGGGAATTAGGCATTAATCCTGACGAAATCTAAGTTTATCTCTTAATCGCAGTTTAAAGTTAATATTTGTTAAGAGACAACTAAAAAATAGCCATTGGGCTATAGGTATTTTCAGTATGATGAAGTTAGTTGGCTTAGTACAAAAAAAGGTGGGACTTGCCCACCTTTATCACTAAACTATTGTCCTTGCTCCACTGCTGCCACCATCAATAAAGTTTTGAGGACAGAATCAGGATTAAGACTGATGGAATCGATGCCTAATTCCACTAAAAATTGAGCAAATTCGGGGTAATCACTGGGAGCTTGACCACAGATACCGATTTTGCGATTATGGGCTTTAGCGGTTTCAATGGCCATTTTCACCATGCGTTTAACTCCCTCATTCCGTTCATCAAAAAGATGGGCAACTAGGGCAGAATCCCGATCTAATCCTAAGGTTAATTGGGTCAAATCATTAGAACCGATCGAAAATCCGTCAAACACCTGAGCAAATTGGTCGGCAAGAATTACATTACTTGGTAACTCACACATCACATAAACTTGCAAACCATTAACCCCGCGTTCGAGACCATTTTTCGCCATTTCTTCGAGGACTCTCATCCCTTCTTCGGGGGTACGACAGAAAGGAATCATCGGAATCACATTAGTTAATCCCATTTCTTCCCGGACCATTTTCAGCGCCCGACATTCCAAAGCGAAAGCCTCGCGATAATTAGGATCAGTATAACGGGAAGCGCCGCGCCAACCGATCATCGGGTTTTCTTCCTTGGGTTCAAAGGGTTTGCCACCCAATAAATTAGCGTATTCATTGGATTTAAAATCGGACATCCGCACAATTACATCTTTGGGGTAGAATGCGGCTGCAATCATGGCAATTCCCCGGGCCAATTTATCGACGAAAAATTGGGGTTTATCCTCGTAGTGTTTGGTTAATTCGGCGATTTGGTCTTTTACGTCTCCTTCTTCCAGTTCGTGGAATTTCAGCAAAGCGCTGGGGTGGGCCTGAATATGGTTAGCGATAATAAACTCTAGACGCGCCAAACCGACCCCTTGGGCAGGAATATCGGCAAAAGCGAAGGCTTTTTCGGGATTACCGATATTCATGAGGATTTTTGTCCGAGTTTGGGGCAAATTATCCAAGTGAGTTTCGCAAATTTCAAAGGGTAGCAATCCGAGGTAAACTTTCCCTTCATCCCCTTCCGCACAGCAAACGGTGACTTCCTGACCGGTTTTAATCGTTTCCGTGGCATTATTGCAACCCACGATCGCCGGAATGCCCATTTCTCGTGCGATAATAGCGGCATGGCAAGTACGACCACCTTGATTAGTCACGATCGCGCTTGCTTGTTTCATAATCGGTTCCCAGTCGGGATCCGTGCGATTGGTGACGAGAACTTCTCCCGGTTTAAAGTTGTTGATTTTATCTACACTGAGGATGACTCTGGCTTTTCCTTGACCGATTGCCGCACCTACACTCCGTCCCACCGCTAAAACTTGACTTCTTTGCTTAATCTCGTAGGATTTAAGGATATTAGCGGCTTTTTGCGATTGTACGGTTTCTGGACGCGCCTGAACGATAAACAGTTCTCCCGTGATCCCATCTTTTGCCCATTCGATGTCCATGGGGGTGTAGGTTCCGCGCACTTGCGAGTAATGTTCCTCGATTTCGGCTGTCCAACGGGCTAAAGTGAGGATTTCTTGGTCATTAATGCAGAATTGATCCTGTTCTAGC
Source organism: Microcystis sp. M31BS1 (assembly GCF_020245285.1). Classification (NCBI taxonomy): domain Bacteria; kingdom Bacillati; phylum Cyanobacteriota; class Cyanophyceae; order Chroococcales; family Microcystaceae; genus Microcystis; species Microcystis sp. M31BS1. The sequence continues at coordinate 5,270 of NZ_JADBVE010000364.1, read as the reverse complement.
TTGTTAACTCGGATATTCTTGGTTAGACGCGATCCTCCATCATCGTAGATCATCTTGATCGCTTTACTGCCGAGGCGTTTTTCGAGGATGGGTTTGTAACCGTTTTTAAGAGTCGGTTTAAAAACCAGATATTCGTCGGGGTTAACGGCTCCTTGCACGACATTTTCCCCTAAACCGTAGGCTGCCGTGATTAAAGCGGCATTTTTGAACCCTGTTTCCGTATCGATGGAAAACATCACCCCGGAGGTGGCTAGATCTGAACGCACCATTTTTTGGACACCGACGGAAAGGGCGACGGAAAAGTGATCGAAACCGTTATGATGACGGTAGGAAATAGCGCGATCGGTGAATAAAGAGGCAAAACATTTATGGCAAGCTTCTAAAACTCCCCTCACCCCTTGCACGTTGAGATAGGTTTCCTGTTGTCCGGCAAAACTCGCTTCTGGTAAGTCTTCGGCAGTGGCGCTTGAGCGAACGGCCACATCGATGGAATGATAGAGATCATCGCCATAACGTTCACAGAGTCGGCGATAGGCAATAGCGATCGCATGACTTAAATCATCGGGGAACGGTGTATTGAGGATTAATGTGCGCGCTTGTTTACCTTTTTCCTGCAAGTTCTGCACATCGTTTTCGTCTAAATCTTGGAAAATTTGTCTTAATTGTGCGTCTAGTCCGGCTTTTTCGACAAAGTGACGGTAAGCGTAAGCGGTGGTGGCGAATCCTGTGGGGACATTAATCCCTTTTGGGGTTAATTGTTGGATCATTTCGCCTAAGGAGGAGTTTTTGCCGCCGACTAATCCTACATCTTTGCTGTCCACTTCTTCAAACCACAGAATTAATGCTTGTTCTCTAGAGGTTCTCGCAACATCTTGTAGTAGCATCATAAGTATTTTTACCTCTGTACTTTATACTTTCAGTTTAGCGACATACCATCTTCAAAAATCCTTGAGTTTGATATTTATTTACAAAACTCTATAATAGCCAACTCAGCCACGATCACCCTATCTCTAAAGGGTTTAATTGTCTAGCTACTTAACACAAAAATTAACAAACTAATCAGGAGTCTCAACAGTAACTTTCCTCAATGATAGCCTTAGTTATCTCAAAATAGTTACAGCAGTTATCTCAATGGTGAGATAGGAAGTTTTCGTTTTGGGGAGTCGGTCGTCAGCAGTCAGGAGTCAATACCAAATTAGGTTATACTTTTTTTTATGAGAAGGGCTGTAATTTAGCTTTAGGCATTTTCAAGGTCTGATAATAGTTCTTCTTCTGTTAAGTCAATCATCCCTACGCCAAAATCGGTCAATCTCAATAAAAAATTAACCCTATCCACTCCTAATAAATTGGCAGCCATACCCTATGAAATAAGTAGCTGGTTATAATTAAATTAAAAATGGATTTTAGGTTCGATCCCCCCTGCCCCCCTTGATAAGGGGGGTGCCGATAGGCGGGGGGATCCCCCTTAATAAGGGGGGCATCTGATAATTTTTAACGCCTACCTACTTAGGTTTCATCTCAAAGAGTTTTACTACCATAGATCAAGTTGCTTCTCTCTCGAATTCCTCGCGGTTTTTTTGAAGAAAGTCGGGTAAATTTTCAGGATAATTTATGGTGAGTTGTAAAGTCATATCTCCTGCTATATTTATCTCATTTTTTTAGGTTGGATTTCACCTAGTTTAGCTCAATCCAACCTAGATTTATTTATATTTGTGTGATGGTAACATCAACAGTTTTAACCGTAGTTCCCAAACTGGATAGAGGAGGTTGAATTTCCTGTTCATTACCCACCACAAGAGTCACAATTTGATTCGGTTGCAGATATTGTTGGGCCACTCGTTGAATATCGGCAATTGTCACCCCTTTTACCGCTTGTTGATAACGGAAGATAAAATCTTGGGGATAACCATAGTATTCATAGGTCATCAATCGCGATAAATTCTGACCAGGTTTCTCAAACTTAAAAACAAAAGAATTGAGAATAGCATTTTTAGCGTCTTCTAATTCTTTGGCAGTAACGGGTTGATTGCGAAGGCGCTCGATTTCGCCTAAAATTGCCTTAATAAAAGGTACGGTGGCATCGGTGCGAGTTTGACCTCCGGCAATAAATAAACCGGGATAATCATAACGACTATTCCAGACACCATAGACAGAATAAGCTAATCCTTGACGGGAGCGCACTTCATTAAATAAACGACCACCAAAACCGCTTAAAATCTCATTTAATACCGTTAAAGCAGGATAGTCGGGACTATCCAAACGGCCCCCAAGATGACCTAATAAAACGCTACTCTGGGTTAATTGGGGTTGATTGACGACAAAAACACCTTGAAGATTTTTTTGGGTTGCCGAAGGGGTGACAATTTTAGGGGTAGTGGCGGGATTTTTCCAATCGCCAAAAGTCTTATTGATTAATGCTTTCATCGACTGAGAATCAAAATCACCGACAATTCCTAAAATTATTTGGTCGGGACGGACATAGGTACGATAAAAATCGATTAAATCCTGACGGTCAATATTAGCTAAAGTCCTATATTCTACAGTACGAGCGTAGGGGCTATTATCACCATAGACTAGCTTTTTAAACTCCCGACTAGCAATATCACTGGGATCATCATTACGTCGAGCAATTGCTCCTTTTTCCTGAACTTTAGCTAATTCCACCCTCTGACTTTCAAAAGCTGGGGAACGCAAAACCTCAGCAAAGAGATTAAAAACTGCTTCTAAATCTTCACTAAGGGCGCTAAAACTAGCAGTTCCAGCGTTAAGATCGATCGAGGTTTCTACGAGGGCTGCTCTTTGTTCTAATACTTGATTTAAGACATTAGAAGGATGTTTTTCCGTGCCACCACTACGCAGCACGGTTCCAGTAATATCGGCTAATCCGACTTTTTCCCCCGGTTCTAATCTTCCTCCCGTCCGAATCATCGCCGTACCACTCACTAAAGGTAAGCTGGGATCCTCCACTAAATAAACCACCATACCATTATCTAGTTGATAGCGCTCATATTGGGGAACTGTAACTTCAGGAAGGGGAGGAAAAGTTAAATCGGTAAAATGTCGCGGGGTTTGGGCAATTGCCGGGGAACGAAAAGCTAGGACACCTATCAGGGTGAGCAGGATTAAACCTAGCCATTGTAAGCGTTTTTTCATGATTATATTTATTTTAGGTTTTAGGTTTTAGGTTTTAGGGTGTTAGGGTGTTGGGGTGTTGGGGTGTTGGGGTGGTCACTGCGTGCGCGTTGCGGAGGGTGATGGGGTTTTAGTTGAAATTCCCCCATTTCCCCACTTCCCCCATTTCCCCATCTCTCTATTTTGGTAAAATTCGGCCAATAGTGCGATTTTCGGGGGTAAAAGTCTCTTTAGCCACTCGTTGAATATCGGCTGCCGTGACAGCATTATAAGCATCTAATTGGGCGAATAAATTACGCCAATCGCCGGTTTTTACCTCGTATTCAATCAAGGATCGCGCCATGCCCATGTTAGAATCAAGACCTCTTAATAGGGCTGCCCGTAGTTGATTTTTAACCCGTTCTAATTCCTGTTCCGAAACCGGTTCATTTTTCAATCTTTCCAACTCCAAATTTAAACCCTGCGCTACTTCCTCCAGGCTGACATTAGGAGCGCTCAGAGCATAGAATAACAGCAAATTCGGGTATTTATCTCCCGGAAAGCCGTTAAATCCCTGAGCAGCGAGGGCAAGTTGTTTGTCCTCCACTAAAGCTTTATACAGTCGCGAAGTTCTTCCTTCACTCATTAAAGTGGCGATAACCTCGTAAACCGCATGATCGGGATGATTGAGGGCGGGACGATGGTATCCTTCTAAATACCAAGGCTGCGAGTCTAATTTTAGGGTAATTTCCTTTGTTTTGGTTTGCTCCGGCTCTACTACCGTCACCTGGGGGGGTTTCGGTTTAGCGGGAAAACGACCAAAATAAACCTCAGCTAACTGTTTGACCTGTTCTGGGTCCACATCTCCGGCGATAGCTATGGTTAAATTACTGGCAGGATAAAATTTATCGAAAAAGTTTTGGATATCTGAGGGTTCCAGATTGCGAATATCTCGATCGTAGCCGATAACGGGACGTTTGTAGGGATGGACAGTATAAGCTTGATCGAGAAAAGCTTCGATTAATAGACCCAAGGGGCTATTATCCGTCCGCATCCGTCTTTCTTCCAGAATTACGTCTTTTTCTTTGTAAAATTCCCGTTGGAACACCGGTTCTAAAAATCGTTCCGATTCCAAAGACATCCACAATTCCAATTTATTCGACGGGAAGCTGTAAAAATAGCTAGTTGCATCGGTGGAAGTGGTGGCATTTAAACCGACTCCTCCCTGGGTTTCGACGATTTGCCCGTATTCGTTGCGTTGGACGAATTTCTCGGACTCTGCCTTCGCTTGTTGAAATTCTTCCGTTAATTTAGCCACTTCTGCGCTTTTACCCGCTTTTTTGGCCGCTTGTAGTTCTTTGTCTATAGCTTCAAGGCGATCGAGGACTTTTTTCTCGCTAAGATAATCGCTAGTACCAATGGTTTTTGTGCCTTTAAAGGCTAAATGTTCCAAAAAGTGGGCAACTCCTGTTTTACCGTCTGGTTCATCAGCACCTCCCACATCCGCGTAGGTGACAAAGGAAATAACCGGGGCATCGCGATTTTCTAGGATAATGAATTTTAGTCCGTTGTCGAGGCGAAATTCGGTAATTTTTTGTTGAAATTGCTTAAGGTAGGGGGTAATCGATTGTACATCGGCTGGTTGCTCTTTCGCTTGGGCAAGAAGGGGTGAGAAACTCCCAAAACCCCAAAACACAACGAAAGCCACCCAAAAGCCGATTACAGCCCGATAATAGGGGGTATTTTTAATGATCATAGATAGTTTTATCAGGTATCGTGGGAGCGAGAGATCGATCGCTATGTTCGATCTTAGCAGTCGATTGTTAGGAGAGGGGAGATGGGGCGCTTTTTTCAGTGTTGCCAAAGGCACGGCGTAGCCGTCCAGTAAACAGTAATCAGTTATCAGTGGGGGGTGGGGGAGTGGGAAGTGGGGAAGTGGGGAAGTAAAGTATCCTCTGGAACCCTACCCTGATTCTGTCGTTTTTAGTTGCACATCGCGTCACATCTGATAACTGATAACTGATATACTTTGCACGGCTACAACTTGCATTTTTTACTCAAGGACAATAATATAGTTTAAGAGTCATAATTAGAAGCAAAGCACTCATTAAAAACATGATTAACCTAGAATTCACGGAAGAAGAAAAGAACTCACTGTA
>NZ_JADBVE010000363.1:0-10090 GCF_020245285.1 Microcystis sp. M31BS1 | reverse complement strand
ACATCTAAATTTAGCTTTATTCATCCCTCTTTGATTAGAAAAGATGATAAAAAAGCTGATTTCTCAACAGAAAAACTTATCTTAAATTCGGGCTGATTTTTGAGAGTTTTTGTTTTTTACTTTTTCAGCAAACCCTATATAGAAAGGCATTTAGCGATTTTTGTCAATTGTTTTTGCTCTAGAGCGAACTAATCAATTAAGTCTCTTGTCAGATAAGGATTTAGTCGATTTATGCCCCCCTATCGAACCATACCAAGTAACGAAGAACCTTAAAAACTTTCAGATCCCCCCGCCTATCGGCACCCCCCTTATCAAGGGGGGCAGGGGGGATCGAACCTAAAATCCATTTCTAATTTAATTATAACCAGCTACTTATCTTTGCCTGCTACAGATGACATTAATTGTTTGAAAAAACTGGCTCTCTTGAATATTGGATGTAAAATGGGTAAAACCCCACACCCCACACCCTACCCCTAGGAAAAACTTTTTGCCGCAAACCCTAATTTAAAGTGGCTCTTCTCTGCTAAATTGTCTATGAATCAGTTGCCCTTATTTTCTCAATCCAAATCAGTGCGAGACTTTTATCAACCTGATGCCGAAATAATTCTTTATCAAGGAGATAGCAATAATTTTATCAAGACTATACCAGATAATTCTGTGAGCTTGATTATTACTTCTCCTCCCTACAATTTAGGAAAAGACTACGAAAAAAAAATCTCTTTGGATACTTATCTGGAAACCCAAACCAAAATTATGCGAGAATTCTCTAGAATCTTGCAAGATAATGGCAGTATTTGCTGGCAGGTGGGAAATTTCGTTCAAGAGGGAGAAGTTTATCCTTTAGATATTTTTTATTATCAGCTATTTAAACAAATGGGTTTCTTTTTAAGAAATAGAATTGTCTGGCATTTTGGTCATGGATTACATACCTCTAAAAGATTTTCTGGCAGATATGAAACTATTTTATGGTTGACAAAAACCGATAAATACACCTTTAATCTTGATCCAGTGAGAATCCCCGCTAAATATCCCGGTAAGCGTCATTTTAAAGGTAAAAATATCGGTAAACCCTCTGGTAATCCTTTAGGGAAAAATCCCAGCGATGTTTGGGAGTTTTTAGCACAAGAATGGGATGAGTTACTTTGGGATATTCCTAACGTTAAATCTAATCATCCAGAGAAAACTATTCATCCTTGTCAATATCCAATCGAATTAGTAGAAAGATGTGTTTTAGCCTTGACAAATGAGGGGGATTGGGTTTTTGATCCCTTTGCTGGAGTCGGAACTTCTCTGATTGCTAGTATTATGCACAATCGTCGAGTGATGGGGAGTGAAAAAGAAGCAGAATATGTGAAAATTGCTAGGGAAAGAATCACCGATTATTGGCAAGGAAATCTCAAAATTCGTCCTTTAGGAAAACCTATTCATCAGCCTAATGGTAAGGAAAAAGTTGCTCAAATTCCCGAAGAATGGCACAATAATATATAGGAAGTAACACTGAATCTCCCCCCCAGGTAGATGGATTCATGAATCCATCTACTATGAGTTGATGCTAAATCTGGTTATTAAAAACTGATTATTTATTCCCCCTGTTGCCTTTTGCATGAGTAGAAAACGGGTTTCTCCGAGAAACCCGTTTTCTGTGCGTTACTCAACGGATTTAGTATAACTCATCTGACAATGATTGATAAGTTTTTTTGTCACCATTTTTAGAGAAAACTTTGCAGAATTGTGGCGGTTTCTTGACCAGTTTTTTCCCAACTAAAAAGCTCGGCGCGTTGGCGACTCAAGAATTTTAATTTTACGCGTAATTGTTCATCAGTAGCGATTTGCTGCATTGCCTCTCTCATCTCATCGATACTATAGGGATTAATTAAAATTGCCGCCTCTCCTGTGACTTCTGGGAGAGAGGAAAGATTAGAAGTAATCACAGGAGTTCCACAGGCGATCGCTTCTAGTACAGGTAATCCGAAACCTTCCCAAAGGGAGGGATAAACTAAAGCAGTTGCTTGGTTTAAAAGTTGCGGCAATTCTTCATAGGAAACATAGTTTAAAAATTGCACTCGTTGAGAGATTGATAATGCTTCTACCTGTTGCTGTAGAGCCGGGGTAAAACGGGGGTCAAATTGACCGACAATTAATAATTGATATTCGGGATCGATTTGGGAAAAAGCAGTAATTAAACGACCGAGATTTTTATGAGGATCATAACGACCAAGATAGAGAAAATAGGGACGAGTCGCCAGATTTAGAGGACGAAAATTATCAGAATCATATCCAGAAAGAATCACGGTTATTTTGTCAATAGGTATGTTAAAAAACTTATTAATATCGGCGGCAGTTGCTTGGGAAACAGCGATAATATGTGTGGCTTTTTTCAGGACTTGGGGTAAATAGTATTTATTATAAAAAGTTAGGGGAGAAAATTTTGGAAATCGCAGGGGAATTAAATCATGAACTGTGACAATATAGCGACAATTTTCATAAATAGGTGCTTCGGGAATGGGGGTAAATAGCAGGGAAGACTTCAATTGTTGATAGGTTTGATAGAGTTGGGTTTCTGTCCAAATTAAGCGCCTAATATTGCCTTTGGTTCCCTGCTCTTGGGTGAGGTTTGCCGACACAGGATAGGTGTTAAAATCTGGGTAACTATTAGAAGTGATTAGGGTAGGATTTAAGTTAGCTAATTGGGGAATTGTATTTTTAGTATAGGTAGTCAATCCAGTATATTTAGTACCGAGAAAAGCGAGATTGATTAATAATTGATGATTCCTATTCATAGATATTAGCTAGTTAAGTAGGTAGGTGTTAAAAGTTGTCAGACACCCCCCTTATCAAGGGGGGATTAAGGGGGTATCTGCACCACCCTTATCAAGGGGGGATTAAGGGGGTATCTGCACCCCCCTTATCAAGGGGGGATTAAGGGGGTATCAGCACCCCCCTTATCAAGGGGGGATTAAGGGGGGATCCATCTTCAATTTAATTATAACTACTTACTTATTATAAAAGAGAACGATAAGCTTTTATGGTAGCTTGTGCGGTTTTTTGCCAAGAGAATTTTACTGCTTGTTTTTTTCCTTTAGTGATTAATTCTTGACGGAGAGAGGTATCACTAATCACCTGATAGATTGCTGCGGCAATTTCTAGGGGATTATCGGGATTAATTAATATTGCCGAGTCTCCGGTGACTTCGGGTAAGGATGCAGTATTAGCAGTTACCACAGGACAACCTAAAGTCATCGCTTCTAAAACTGGTAATCCAAAACCTTCATAAAAGGAAGGATAGACAAAAACATCAGCTTTTTGATAATAATCCGCAACTAAGTCATCAGCAAGATAATCAAGATGTTGGATACTATCTCGGAAGGGAGACTGAGATATTTTATCGAAAATTGGTTGATACTTCCATCCTTTTTTGCCAATCAGAATCAGATTATGGTCTAATTTATACCTGTCCTTGAGATAGTTAAAAGCGGTGATGAGATTAATAATATTTTTTCGTGGTTCTAGGGTACTAACAAAGAGTAAATAGGGTTTAGTGATAGTTCGGGATGAGGGAGGATTGGGGAGAGAAGAATAACGACTTGCGAGGGGAGTAACAAAAATTTTCTCTGGGTTCACATCTAAATATTCGATAATATCTCGTTTGGTACTTGCGGAGTTAGCAATAACTAAATTTGTCCATTGTAGAGATTGTTTAATCCGTTGGGTGTAGGTTTTGACAATCCCCGTGACAAACTCAGGATATTTAATAAAAGTAACATCATGAATAGTCATAACTTTGCGACTCTGACGACAAGGATACACCACATGATCCAATCCGTGGAGAATATCGGGAGAATCAAGAAAGTTTTCTAGATAGGGAATTAGAGGATTAGGAAATCGGGTTAAGATATTGCTAAGACTGACGGGAATTGGTAAACATTTAACCTCTGGATAGGATTGTAGTTTTTCAGGAATAGAAAGATTACCCCGCAGCCAGTTTTTTACCGATGGTTGAAAACAGAGGGACAGGGAAAAGTTTTCTTGGTTTTGTAATTTAGCTAATTCGGCAATCAGGTGATAAGCATATAATCCAATTCCACTAGGATTCTGTCTTATCGGTGTACCATCAACTAAAATTTTAAGCATTTGCGGTTAGATAAGATTGACGGGATAGATATTTTTAAAATTACAGATTCAATTGTCAATTTTGCTCGCTTAGGACAAGATTAAAATCGGCAATAAACTCCACCCTAATAGTTAATCTTACCCTATAACGTCCCTAAATAGCAGCTTTTTTGGGCTAGGTTACAGGGAATACTTAATTTATCGGGCAATTTTTTCGATTATTGTCCCCTCACCTACCCTATTACTATGATTGTCAACGGGTACTTATAAGCTAAGACCTATTTTAATAGGCTATCCTTAGATTAGCTGCATCTCCTTGACGAGAAACACTGTAATTAGTTATAATCAGGGAACAATAGCTTCTCCGTACTTGTGGTGAGCGGAAAAAGTTATCTCAGGGATGAAGTAGTCCCCTACAGAACCACTAACATCGGGTAATGCCGAAAAATCTTGATTAACTAATGTCTTTACTATGTTTAATCCCTTAGTATCTTTTAAATCTTTAGAAGGCCATGAAGGTGAGGTTAAATGTCTAATTTTTTCCCAAGATGGTCAATTTTTAGCTAGTGGAGATAACGAGTTAACTGTTATTGTTTGGGATTGGCAAAAGAATCAAAAATTTAGTTTACAAGGACATGAAAAAGCCGGTTGGTGGGATAAGGGAATCAACTCTGTTGCTTTTAGTCCCTGTCAAGGATTTTTGGTTAGTGGAGGAGATGATCAAACTGTAAGAATTTGGTCACTGGAAACTAAAGAATTAATCTCTACCTTAACGGGACACCAAGATAAAGTTACAGCAGTAGCTGTTCATCCCGATGGGGAAATTATTGCTAGTGGTAGTGAAGATAAAACGGTGAAAATATGGTCAGTAAAAACTGGAGAAATTCTTTCTACTTTACAAGGTCATAGCGATAAAGTCCTAACAGTTAAATTTAGTCAAAATGGTCAATTTTTAGCCAGTGGTGGCGGCGAAAATGACAAAACGGTAATTATCTGGAATCTGGCAGAAAAAAGCAGTATTACCTTAAAAGGTCATTCCGATTGGTTTGGAGGTATTTTATCGGTAGATTTCGGCAGTAATAACAAATTTTTAGCCAGTGGCAGCAAAGACAAAACTATTAAAATCTGGGATATTAAAAGAGGTACAGAGGTAAAAACTCTCAGCGAACATAGTGATCATATCAATTCAGTTAGTGTTAGTCCTAATAATCAACTATTAGCCAGTGGTAGTGATGATAAAAGATTAAAATTATGGGATTTAAAAGCAGGAAAAGCCATTATTTCTATTCCCCATCCCCAAAAAATCTATTCCGTTTGTTTTAGTCCCGACGGTAATTATATCGCCACGGCCTGCCAAGATAAAATCGTTAGAGTTTATGGCACTTCCGAACTCCAATCTTTAGCAAGTTGAACAATCTTTGAGCGGGTGCATCTCATTTTTGTAAATCTACTAAGTTGGGATTTTTAAAGGCAAACTATCTGCCAAAATTGATCGTTACTTCCGATTTTATTACTCAATCCCGACTCTTGGGGAGTTCTACCCCCCAAACCCCTAGGGTTGATTCATCGTAGGGTTGATTCATCGTAGGGTTGATTCATCGTAGGGTTGATTCATCGTAGGGTTGATTCATGAATCAACCCTACCCGAACCCCGGAGCGCATGAGCTTTTCGGTGGGATGCTTACACGCAGCTGCTGATATATTTGTAATAATTTAAGAGTCACTAATAATTGCTGATTGTCGATATTTCTGCAAATGTGATACTAAATCCGGTTATTAAAAACTGATTATTTATTCCCCTTTGCATGAGTGCCTCTCCTCATAACTGGCCTGTACTCAACGGATTTAGTATAATTATCTACTAGAGATCGCTGCCGGTTTGTTCCTCTCGGAAGTAAAGCTGATATAATTGACAGCTAGGCTGGGCTAGATCGCCTTTTAACTGAATTAAACCCATACTTTCCAGTTTATAGGCAGTAATCGGTTCTAATCGCGCTCCCTTATCGGAAGAATTAACCACTTCCCCCATCCCTGTCAATAATTCCGGCTGTTTTTGCAGACTATCCCAGTGATGACGCAGGTGTGCCGCATAAATTCCCCCTTGGGTAGCAGCATTAGGGAGAATATTTTTTTCCCCGCGCACCCGCGCTTCCAGGGCCAAACGGCTAAGATAGGGATGACCAGCAACTAGAGCGATTAAATCCTGGATAAAACGCTGATTATCTTCATTTTTAGGCAATCCGTAGCTACTAGCCAAGTTTTCCAGTTGTTCGAGGCTAAAACCGGGTAATTTAATCGCACGGCCGACATTAAAGGGAGATTGATTAGCGTCCAATTGAATATAGATTTCCGTGGAATTAGCAATCGCTAACCGCAAATTCTGCCAGATTTCTAAATTATTAGCTTCTTCGTGCCAACAGCGCAAAAGCGGCAGAAAATCCCTAGCGATGTCGGGATACTCGAAAATTCTGTCTAAATTATCTAGGGCCAAAAAAACAGGCCCGTTAATCTGTTCCAAAAGATAGGACTGAAAATAGGTTTGACAACTGATTAAACTGCCAAATAGTTCCTCGTCCCAATATTCATCTAATTGAGGCTTTAAACCCAATTCTCGGCTGACATTTGCCGAAAACCAACGACAAAATCGGTCTAAACTGGCAAACATCGCCTTTTCTGCCACTTGACAATTAATATAAACTGTGCTATGTCCCCAACTATCTGCCTGAGCGAGCAGATGTTTCAGGAGAGAAGTTTTACCAGTCTTTTCGGGGGATTTAATGCGAATAAGTGACCCTGGACGATTAATTTCTTGATAACAGTCGCTTTCGACGGGAGGGCGGCTAATATAAGTATCTATAACTGATTTTTCTGCTAGTATCGGGGTGGGGTGATTTTTCCATTCAGGATATTTGATATCTTTGAACCATTCTCGGAGGATTTGGAACTTACCCGGCCCTTTACTACCTAATTCGAGTTCGGGACAGCCATTATCTTTATCTGCCGAGAAATAGCTATAGATTTTAGTCATCTGTTTTTTATAGGTTTCATGGCTGGCAGCCTCGGCCATTTCCCAAATTTCCTCATCCGGTTTGCGCCAATTTTCGTAGGCAAAACGAACCAAAAAAATTTCCTTTAATTTGCCTTGAACACCGTATTCTCTAGCTAGATGTTTGAGAAACTCGTCCCATCCCTGTGGTTTCATCCCGTTCTACTTTATTCTACTTATATTCCCTTTTTTTCCATGTTAACCCCTTTTTCCCTCTTGGCAATGGGACTGACATCCGAGAGAAAACGCTCTATGGTAAAAATAGGTCAATTACCTGATGGTGTCTAAGGGAGTAAAACCATGAAAATCTCGTTAACCTTGTTTGTTGTGGCCTCCTTGCTGTTAGGTTCAATTCCTCACACTTTAGCGGTTAATAGTCAAGATAACCATTTTGACCATTCCTCTTGGCCGCTAAGTTTACAAAACCGTGACTGTAAGGGTGATAAGGACGATAATTGCAATTAGTACTGATTATCTCGGTTAAGGTTATTACTGTGTATCCCCCACCGATGAAAAAATCGTGGTCGGGATTTTTTTTATGAAATCGCCTGTAATTCCTCTAAACGTGCTAAAACTTCGGCACTGTGAATGGCAGGATTTACCCCTAAATAAATCTCTTTTAAAATCCCATCGGGATCGATAAGATAGGTATGACGCAGGGAAACATAACCCATCCAAGAACCATAAGCTTTACTAACATCTCCGGTAGTATCTGCCAGCAAAGGAAATTTTAAACCCTCCGAGTCACAAAATTCCGCATGAGAATCGACATCATCGGCACTTACCCCTAAAATCTGCGTATTTTTAGCCATATATTTCGGCAAATCCTGCTGAAAACGCCGCGCTTCTAGGGTACAGCCAGGGGTAAAATCCTTGGGATAAAAATACAAAACTACCCACTTACCCCGATAGTCCGATAGGGAAATATTTCCTTCTCCCGTGTTAGTCGGTAGGGTAAAATCGGGTGCCGGTTGATTTAAAGGGGGTTGGGGGCCTCCTAAGGCGTTAGCATCGGGAATAAAGGCAAAAAATGCCAGAATTACTGCAATTAAAAAACTCAACAGTTGACGACGAGACATAATCAGTTATCAGTTATCAGTTATCAGCTTTTGGTAGTTTTTTCCATGTAGTGAAATGCGCAAGGGAATTTTGCATCCACAATTGGTGTAAAACCTTTGCAAAGTAAGGCTTTCCTAGTTCACAGGGTACGGGAAGCGAAAAGATAAAATTCTGAAAATCCAGCATCCTGTGCGCTTATTTTACAGCTTTTACTGCCTTATTGCCACAAAAATTTCACTGCTTCACAACGGGGTCAAACGCTACCTTTTCCGTGGTTGAGGCTCCACTGACTTTGATACACCACTAAGCACGACCCTTTACAGATATAGCCAAGGCATAGTTTGACGAGTCAAGACACGAATTGCGTATTTCAACTGTTCGGAACGACTATTATAGTCTTTTCCTTCAAAATGTCCCGCAATACCAGAAAATTTCGGTTCAACCGGAAACCTTTTACAAACATTAGCCGATTGTGATGCTAAATTAATAGCTTGATAATATCGATGTTCACTATAAAAACAACCCTGCTGATGATTTTTGTGCATCGGCTGCAGGTATCTTTCATAGAAGTATTTGCTAAAGACAAGGAAACGAGTATCTGCATAAGAAGGATTATTTTGTTTGTTCCGTAATTGTTGCAAAATTGGCCACTTAAAATCACACAAACATTCAAATTGATGTTTAATCGCCTCTAAAATATCGGTCATATTAAGCAGATAAATTCTCCCAGTTATCTTGGCAATATAAGAAGACTCTTTTATTAGTGCTGATTTTAAAATTCCCTCCTCTATTAATAAGGTTTCGCCGTAACCTTTGCCAAAATCACGAGGAAAATCATTGGCATCTAGTGAAATAAACTCAATTTGTTTGTTATGGGGATTTTCTTGAGTCGTTTCTTGCAGTCGCTCAAGAGGCCAACCAGAATTTTCCACAAATAGTATTTTTTTGATACGAGGATGAAAATTAATATAATACTTCAGGGAATTGTAGTAATCTTCCTGTCTTTGTTCAGGAACATTTGGATAGGCATTCGGCATACCTTTAACATTAATTGTTGCCGTTAAAAGTAAGACTAATTCCTGCTCTATATTTAACCAACCAGCTTGAGAATTTGTTCCTAATCCATTCATAACTTATTATCCCAATTAGTGAGTAACATTGACTAATTTTTTCAAAATCTTCTCTCCTCCTATAAAAAAAGAAGATTAGGTAATCGACTAGGGTTTTGTTTCCTCCAAACTTGTGAGGGAAATTCTAACACAAGCCTTGATTCCTTGCCAGTCACGCTCTGATCAATGTCCAATCACAGCTAAATTTGCAGATGGTGGCAAAGTTACGATAAAACAACGAAATATCGAAGCGACCCGTAACCCTGCCCAGACCCAATCCTGAAGCGCATAATCAGTAATTCCTAGCACTTTTGACTGAGTTGTGATCAGTCCAACTATTACATCAGGTCGAAGAGAGTGGTAAGTCTCTGATGACAAAACCACAGCCGGACGGCGCTTAATTCCTGTCACACCGGGAAAATCAACTGTCACCACATCTCCAGTGGAAAACGTCACCAATTAACCCCCCTCCACATCAGAGAAAGTTTTGGCCGCATAGTTTAGGGAAAAATTGACAAGATCGATCTCATCCTCCTCAGTCCAGGTATCACTCTGATCTAGCGATGGTTGTTGTTGTTGTCCGACAAGTTCATTGAGAATGATTGTGGCCAATCGTAAACGTTCCCCAGTTGACATCCTCGCCGCCCTAAAAGTGCGGCGATTCCTAAACCTCACGATTTAAGTTTCTGCTTCCACCACCGTCGCATACCACAGTTAAAAAACCATGTACTGTCTTACACAGAGTCCACAGACTTTCGCCCCATTT
>NZ_JADBVE010000362.1:0-5983 GCF_020245285.1 Microcystis sp. M31BS1 | reverse complement strand
GAAACTGGCAATAATAACCGTCAGCACGTCTAACAACTCTTACCCGTCTAATCTGTTGCTCTGAATAATAAACTAAGGTCTTTTGACTACACCATAAATCAAATTCTCCTGCTTTAAAGCCATCAGTGAACTTGATTTTACGTCGATCATCTGATAGTTTGTAGCCCGTTAGTTTATACTCAACCGAACGGTTATGTTTTTTGAACCGAGGAAAACCCTTTTTTCCCGGTATCTTAGCATGACAATTCTGATAAAATCTATTAATTGATTGCCAGGCTCTATCAGCAGCCGATTGACGAGCTTGAGAGTTTAATTTATTAACCCATGGTGTCTCTTTATTTTTAGCTAGTACCGCGCAAAGTTTTTGGAGATCATTGCGGGTTGTCCCTTGATTGGACCGCCAATAACGAACACAAGAATTACGCACAAACTGAGAAGTTTTGATAGCTTCATCAAGCCGGTGATATTGCTCTGGTGTTCCGTTTTTTAGCTTTGCTTCTACGACTAGCATCTAACAATCCTCGACCCTTGGCTAAGTTAATTATAACACAGTTTACCCACAGATTGTGGAATTAAACCGATGCTCTGCGGTTGATATTCTGGTCGGATTTCATCCCCCGCAAAGCTGAGTATCTTGTCGAAAAATGTAGCGGGGGCATTCATCCGACATTTTAGGTAAAAACTTGTGCGACATTCCGTGCCTGTATGCTGATTTTTTTAAGGCAAACAGAGCTAAGGAGGATGTTTCCCAGCGATAAGCTTGTAGTTTCTGCACGATAGCGGCTGTGTCCGTCAATTTTGACTATCCTTAACGATTTCAACGAGAGGGACGGGATCTAGGGGTTACGTTTTTAGCTGTTAACAGGCCTAATCATTCAACTTACCCGATTTATGTCGCTCTTTTCGATTATTACAGAATGTTTACACAATTTGTCAAATATTTTCTCTCGCCCTGGGCTACCTAAGTATAACTACTTAAGTATTTGTTCACAGTAAGCAAAATTTTATTAAAACTCTTGCTAAATGTATCATTATATGCTTCTTTCCTTTTGACGGCGGGGTATCCTAGCTAACAGGAGGGGAAAAGCAAAACCCTCTTTACAGATACATTGACACTTTGTCAAGTATTTGTTACATTAGTTAAAGAAAAGAGGTGATACCAATCACCCATCTCGCTTGTTATCAACCACTGTCTTCATCGAGGAGAAACACCATGTCTCAACCGATCGAACTTTCCTTAGAACAACAGTTCAACATTCGTTCTTTTCAGACTCAGGTAGAAAAAATGAGTCAGGAGCAAGCGCAGGATTTCCTGATCAAGCTCTACGAACAAATGATGGTCAGGGAAAATATGTACAAAGCTTTTCTCAAACACCAGTGGGGTCTAGATTCTAATCCCTGGGCTTCCCAATAACTCATTTCACCCCTGCGGGCGACCTCTTTCTCCGGCTGGGTTTCTGCGGAAACGAGCTAGGGATGCGGGGCGCATTTCTTCACCTTTTTAGCTATTCTTAGGGAAGAATAACCGAATTGCTAGGGGTTAATTTATGTTCGAGCGCGCTTTGATCTGTACAGATCTTTTCGATGGTCTCCATCGTCTTGTCCATTGTGTGCCACACTTAGCCCTGAGCGGCTTAAAACAAGTTATCTTCCTCCACAGTATTCCGATTTGGGAACAACCCACCCTAGCTGCCGTAGATCAAGGAAAAATTGACGCGGCTAAAGAAAAATTATCCCCAGCTTTAGCAAATATTCCCGACGGCATGACAGTTATTGTCGAAATCTCTAACCGTCGTCCCGTGGATGCCGTGCGGGAAATCCTCGCGCATCACTCTATTGACGTGATTTTGATGGGCAATCCCATGCGCGGTGCCGTCCAAGAAAAATTATTCGGTAGTACCAGTTTAGCGATCGCAGGTATTACCGATATTCCGCTGCTGATTTTCCGACCGCAATTATTATCAGTTTATACTCGCGATGAATTAGCCCTGCGCTGTCAGCATCTCTGGAAACATTTATTAATTCCCTACGATGGCAGTCCCGACGCAATTTATCTAATTGAACAGATAGAAAAATACGCTCAAACTCGCTCCCCCGGTTCTTTTGAGCAATGTCTCCTCGTCCGGGTAGTGGAAAATATCAGTCGCGATCCCAGTGTCACCGAATCTCGTTTAAATGATGCCCATCGGGAATTAGAATCGGTGCAAGCGCGACTAGAAAAACTCGGTTTGCAAGTACAGAGCCAAGTGCGACAGGGAACACCTGTATTAGAAGTTTTGACGGCAGCAGAAGAAGATGATATCAGTGCGATCGCTGTGGCCACCTCCCATCGTTCTAATATGTTGGAATGGTTAGCTGTGCGTCGAATTAATGAAGATATTCTTCATCAACTGTGGTTTCCGCTCTTATTTTTCTCCCCCAAGGGATAAGCTATAAAAAAGATTCTCTTGGGGATAAACCACAGAGACACAAAGAACACAGAGAGGAAGACAGATTCGAGCGCTAAAATCTATCACACAAACGACAAGAGAACCGCAAAAATTTGGCAGAAATTAACTTAAGTAAATAGTTATAATTAAATTAAAGATGGATTTTGCCTCTGATCCCCACTGCCCCCTAGGGTTGATTCATAGTAGGGTTGATTCATAGTAGGGTTGATTCATAGTAGGGTTGATTCATAGTAGGGTTGATTCATGAATCAACCCTACCCTACCACCCTTGATAAGGGGGGTGTCTGACAACTTTTAAAACCTACCTACTTAACTGCTCGATTAATCCGATAACTTTAGCCTTAATTTCATCGCGAACTCGGCGAAAAGTTTCGATAGGTTGACCATCGGGATCATCAATTAACCAATCCTCGAAAATTTCCTGTAAAACCCATCCTTCCGGCAGATTGACACCGCAACCACATAGGGAGATAACTGCATCGTAATCTTCAGGATTAAAATCCCTAATTGATTTGGAAGTTTGGTCAGTAATATCGATACCAATTTCCCCCATAACTTCGATTGCTCGGGGGTGAACTTTGGCCGCTTCTAATCCGGAACTGGTGACAGCAATTTTGCCCGCACCTAAAGTTTTAGCGAAACCTTCGGCGATTTGGGAACGACAGGAATTTTTTCTACAGGCAAACATGACTCTTTTCATGATTTTAACTCCTAGGAATTGATTTAATTAATAGCTTTATGGGCAATTGTGACTATTTCTTGGGCGGCTTTTTCCTTTCTTTCACTATAGCGATCGGTCAGATAATCTACCTGATCTCGCAGGAGAATGGTAAACTTATAAAGTTCCTCCATTACATCAATAACTCGATCTCGATAGGGGGAATCTTTCATCGTGCCATCCTCGTTAAACTCCTGATAAGCTTTAGCCACCGAAGACTGATTGGGAATAGTAAACATTCGCATCCAACGACCAAGAATTCGCAGAGTGTTAACCGCGTTAAAAGATTGGGAACCTCCGCTTACTTGCATGACTGCTAAGGTGCGGCCTTGGGTTGGCCGAATCGCACCAATACTCAAGGGAATCCAATCAATTTGGTTTTTGATAATGCCGCTAATATTGCCGTGAAGTTCGGGAGATGACCAGACTTGACCCTCAGACCATTGACTTAATTCTCGTAATTCTTGCACCTTGGCATGAGTATCGGGAACACTGCCATAAATCGGCAATTCACGGGGATCAAAAAAGCGCACTTCTGCCCCATATTCAGTGATAATTCTGGCCGCTTCTTCTGCTAATAAACGACTGTAGGAACGTTCCCGCAAAGAGCCATACAGAAAAAGAATTCTCGGTTTGTGAGTCGATTGGATCATGGTGAATAATTATTTGTAAGGACTCAAGCAACGAGGATCGAGAAGGGTAGCTTTTTCTGGATCTCTGGGAAACCAAAAGGCGGTTTTTTTACAGAATTCTACCAACATTAACATCACAGGTACTTCAATCAATACCCCCACTACTGTCGCTAAAGCAGCCCCCGAATTCAATCCGAATAACATCACCGCAGTGGCGATCGCTACCTCAAAATGATTACTAGCACCAATTAAAGCAGCGGGAGCGGCATCTTCGTAAACTAAATTGAGTTTGAGAGCGGCCACATAACTAAGAAAAAAAATCAGATTAGTTTGAATAAACAGGGGAATAGCAATCAGGAAAATATGCAGGGGATTACTAACAATTAAATCGCCTTTGAAAGCAAAAAGCAGGATTAAGGTTAACAATAAGGCAGTGATTGCCACAGGACTGAGATAGTGAAGAAAACGCGATTCAAACCAGGCCCGTCCTTTATGTTTAAAAATCCAGTGACGGCTATAAATACCAGCAATAAGCGGTAAACCAACGTAGATTAACACAGAAAGAACAATGGTCTGCCAGGGGACTACAAAATTATTAGCTGCCAGTAACCATTTACCTAGGGGAGCGTAGAGAAAAAGCATCGCTAGGGAATTGACTGCTACCATAATTAGGGTATGACCCTGGTTACTGTAGGAAAGATAGCCCCACATCAAGACCATGGCCGTACAGGGAGCAATTCCTAGTAAAATGGCTCCAGCAGTGTAGGAACTAGCTAAACTTACCGTCTGTCCTCGGATAATCTCCGTTTGACTCAACCAAGGCAGAAACAGCCAGCCGAGAAAAAATTGAGCCAGCGCCACCATGGTAAAGGGTTTGATCAGCCAATTAACCACTAAAGTTAAAATAACTGGTTTGGGAGTACGGGCAGCCCGAAGAGCTTGAGAAAAGTCGATCTTAACCATGATCGGATACATCATGAAGAAAAGACAGATGGCGATCGGAATAGAAACGTTATAGATACTCATGGCATCTAAAGTCCGCGCTACGTCCGGAAATAACCGACCGAGGGCAATTCCCGCCAAAATACAGAAAATAACCCAAAGGGTAAGATATTTTTCAAAAACACTAAGGCTACCACCAGCTTTGGCGGCTTTAGGATTGATTTGATTAGTCATCGCACAAAGGTGGAAAGGGAATGATGGGAGATTGGGTAATCCACCTTTATTATTTCAAAAAAAGTTGATATGTCAAGGGTAAAAGCCAGTCATAAAGCTTTAATATTTCTAAAAATCTTGATTGGTTACTGATTTTCCTCGCAGAAACGAGCGGGGACGAGGGCAGCAAAACGACGATATTCGGATAGATATTCTTCTAGGAGAAGAAATTGAGATAGATTCAGGCTGTAGTAGATCCAACGACCCTCTTGACGACTGCGGACTAAATTGGCTTCTTTTAGCGTTTTTAGGTGAAAAGATAATTTAGATTGGGCGATATCAAGATGGTCGCGCAATTCACAGACGCATAATTCCTGATGTCGCAACAGTTGCAAAATTTGCAGTCGCAGGGGATCCGAGAGTGCCTGAAAACCAGTATAAATCTGGGTTAACGAGTCGGGAGATGTGGTCAGAGAGTTGAACATTGAGATGGTCCCTCGGTGGGAAGGAAAGAGGAAAGCGGGAAAATTCAGAATTGCAACAAAACTTTATGTATTTTTGTATCGAATCAGGAAAACCAGCGAATCATCCCCTGTATGATAGACAATGGTTTTGACCAGATTAGCCTTTTAAATCATTGTAAACAGGTTAGGAGACATCATGGAATTATTTGCGGCTCTCAATTTAGAACCCATTTTTCAACTCACCTTCGTGGCGCTAATCATGTTAGCTGGCCCCTTTGTCATTTTCCTACTAGCTTTTCGTGGCGGCGACCTATAAAAACCGCCTCCCACCCATTGTTATTCGTGCTTTTTTTGACTTCTCTCCTCTTTAGGGAGAGATTTTTTGTCTAAAAGTCAGTCATCAGTCATCAGTTATCAGTTATCAGTTATACTTTAGACGTTCATAATCTGAGATTTATTAAACTTCTGAAATCGTAGAGTCAGCAAGGAATCCAGTTCTTTTTTATGTTTCAAATGGGCATCATTCAAACATTCATAAATGGCTGAAGAAAAGTCAGAAAAGTT
>NZ_JADBVE010000361.1:0-10840 GCF_020245285.1 Microcystis sp. M31BS1 | reverse complement strand
GCTAGTAAAAATATTTTGGCCGCAGGGCTTGCGGTGTCAGTCTGTAGAGCGACCATAAGACCAGAACAGAGTAAATCTGTTAAGGCAGGTGCGGAACCCCGCAAGGGAAAGAAGCAGAAACCTAAATCGTGAGGTTTGGGAGTCACCGTCCGTTTACGGCGGTGAGGATGTCAAAATGTGTTGTTTTCCTGATTGTCTGAAGATTGAACGCGAAAGGGAGGCGCGACATAATCGGAAGGCAAATAATTTTCGGGAATGGTTGTTGTATTTCCATCTCGTAGGGAGGTGTAACTGGGAGAGAGAATCTCAATCCCAGCTTCATTACACTTGTCTTGAATATTTTGATGGAGTTCTGAATAAATTATTACCATCAAATTGGGTTGGTTAGTGTAAGCGTTTAATTGATAACTGATGTAAAAATTATCTAGGCTAGTTTGCAGGACAAAAGGTGCGGGTTCTTTGAGAATATGCTCAGTTTCTAGAGCCGCTTCAATTAAGGTTTTGTGGGCTTTTCGCCAAGGCAGATCGTACCCTAGGGTAATCGTTGTCTGAATAATTAGATTTCTGTTTAATTCCCGTGAGGAAATACTAAAGTTAATCACATTACCACTTAATAAAGACGAGTTAGGAATAGTAATGATTTTATTAGTAGGAGTACAAATGCGAATAACTAGGAAGTTTTTTTCAATTAGATCGCCAATTACATCTCCTATTTGAATGTGATCTCCGATGCGAAAAGCACGGGTATAAATAAGAATAATTCCCCCAATAACATTGGCGATCGCTGAAGTAGAACCAAGGGATAAAAGAAGACCAAGAAAAACAGAAATGCCTTGAAAAGCTGGAGAATTAAAACCGGGCAAGTAGGGAAAAGCCACTATTGCTGCTATGGCAAGAATTATGACTAATAGGATATTGTAAGTCGGTTTAGCCCAATCAGTATAAAAACCCGGAATAACCAGATTTCCTCTTTCTATTGCTGTAAAAAAGGGCTTGATTAGCCGGATTAAGTAGTAAGTTATAAAAATGATTATGGCAATAATAAAGGCATTGGGAAGATATTTGCCAATGGACGACAAAACCAGTTCTAATGATTGATAAAAATAACCTAAAATACCCTCGCCAAAAACTCTTGTCCAGGGGAATAAACGAAGGACAAATGTAGCATAATTAAATAATAATAAAAACAGAACAAACAAGCGAATTATCCGAAGAACTCGCAGCCAAAAAAAGCTTATATTAGAGGAAGATATGATCTCAACATTCCCGATTTGAATGCCTGGCGTCAAGGATTCAATCAAACGTCTAATAAAGGGAAATAGCTTCCCTGAAATTTTGATAACTGCAAAGCTAATAATCAGGAAGGCAAAGCTGGCTATAACCGTATAAATGATGTTCTTAAGTAGTTGTTCGGGTTTTCGATCTTGGCGATATTGAGCGATAGCAACCTGAATTTTTTGTAAAGCTTGTTGAGCTAAAACCTCCGGCGTTGAACGATAGGCTTTTGCATCTCGCTCCGTCACCGTTAGAATTACTTCTTGATCTACACTTAAATAAAGTGAGTTATCATCAGGAATCTGCTTAATTGTCAGGTTATCAACAGGAATAGAATCATTTTGAGCAATTCTTTCAATTCTCCGGGTAATAGCGTTAGCTCTCTCCTCCGCCGAAAATGAAGAAACTCCCCGCCGGATAAAAAAGAGAGGTTTTCCATCTAACATAACTGGAAAGCCGTCAATTTTATTTTCCGGTTGTGTCGGATTTTGAGCTATTCCCAAAAGAGGGGAGGTTAGAGTCAGTAGTAAAACTACGATAAATATTACCAAAGTATGCCCAATTTTTTTCATCCATCTTCTAGCTCTAGATGGTATAGTTGGCATTAAAGATATTTGATTCATATCGAAAAATGGTACAAATTGCATAGGATTAAGTCAGATTTTTCTCTGTGTAGTAGGGTAAGGTTCAGCCATTACTGTCTTCGATAAGATACAGGTGTACTAAACTAAGACAGGAGGGAAGTTTTCACATCTGAAAGCTATTCTTGCAACATTTCGGGAATCATTAAATAACTACCTCCTAAAAACAAAAGTGAACCCGATAAAAAGGAGAAATTTGTTCCCCATTCCTGACAGCAAATAATTGTTCCTTGTCCGAAAAATCCGAAAACACTGCCACTCAAAAAGCCAAGAGAACCACCTAAATTTAACACCACTATCCACCATTCTATTTCTTTAAAATGCCAAGACCAATAACTATGAGAAACTTCGACAACAGCCAAATAACTAGCGGTGCAGAAATGAAGGGAAGCAAGGGTACTAGGAATCCAAATTAACAGATCATCACTCTGCCAACTTAAACCCTGCACCATGGCAAAAAAACAATTAATATTGAATAGACAAGCTCCGATAAATTGAACGAAAGTTCCCCAATATTCAAGGCGATCAGGTTGCCAAGCAAACCATTTAATTTTAATCAGTTTGGGGACGGGATGGGAGACAGTGCCGATTTTTTCCTCCAGTATTTCTGCATCCCGAATCAGAGTAACATCTAGATTTAAATTAATAGCTTCTAAAAAGGCAGCATAGGAACCCAAAGTAAAACAAACTGAACCAATAAAATTAATGACAGAAATTCTCTCTAAGGGGGGATGGGGAAACATCATCGGAATTGCCCCGACGACGAATAAAATTGAACCAAGGGTAAAAATAAACCCGATCCACCAGGTTAAATTATCTAATTGCCAAGTCCAGTATTTAAACGGCTTTAACTTAGAAGAAATTAAGTCAGAAGTGCTAGATTTAATTTCACTGCTATGGCGTTTACGAAAGCGCCGAGATGACCAAATATGAAAATTTCCTTGAGCGGTTCTGTGAATAATTCCTGTGGAAAAATTGGCAACACCAAAACTTTGTAAGGGTTGCCAATTTTTGGGAAATTTAAGCGAGTTTTTCCTTAACATCTGTTAGTGATGGAAATGGGAACCAGATAATTTTGACTGATAATGAGACTGAGATTGAAAAAAGGCGAGCGCTGACTGAAGATCCCGCAATAACAGATCCGCCATGTCGCGACTAAATCCCTCCTTGATCACCACGCGCTGCACGGTTAAATCTTGGCGATTTTTGGGCATTGTATAGGCAGGAACCAACCAACCCCGCTCGCGCAATTTATCGGCTAAATCGAATAAACTATAATTAGTTTTATCGCTAATTGTCTCCTTTAATTTCCAAGCAAAAACCGGAATAGTGCTGCCATCGGTAATCAATTCAAACGGTCCCATCTTAGCGATTTCCTCCGATAAATACAGAGCCGTATCTCGACAGGCTTGATGAATTTGTCGATAACCCTCTTTGCCCAAGCGTAAAAAATTATAATATTGAGCGACTACTTGATTGCCGGGACGAGAAAAATTCAGAGCAAAATTAGGCAGATCACCGCCTAAATAATTACAATGAAAAATTAATTCTTCTGGCAATTCTTGCCGATCTCGCCAGATAATCCAACCGACACCGGGATAGACTAAACCGTATTTATGCCCGGAAGCATTAATCGATTTAACCCATTTGAGACGAAAATCCCAGACTAAATCAGGATCGAGAAAAGGGGCAATAAAACCACCACTAGCACCATCGACGTGCAGGGGAACTTGCCAGCCAGTTTCTCTGTTCAATTTTTCTAGGGCATCATTAATTTCTTGGACGGGTTCGTAACTACCATCAAAGGTACTACCCATAATGGCAATTACCCCGATCGTATTCTCATCAATTAGTTTAATTGCTTCGGTCGCATCGAGATGAAAACGATTCCCTTCCATCGGCACAAAACGCGGTTCTACCTCCCAATAACGACAGAATTTTTCCCAACAAACCTGCACATTAATGCCCATGACTAAATTAGGTTTATCGGTGGGTTTACCCTCTTTTTGTCGGCGTTTGCGCCACTGCCATTTTAAAGCCATGCCTCCTAACATCGCCGCTTCACTGGAACCAATGGTAGAACAACCAGTTGCCACTTCGTCTTCGGGAGCATTCCAGAGTCTAGCGATCATATTCACACAACGCAGTTCAATTTCGGCGGTTTGTGGGTATTCATCCTTGTCGATCATGTTTTTATCGAAGGTTTCCGCCATTAATTGTTTGGCTTCCGGTTCCATCCAAGTGGTGACAAAAGTAGCCAGATTCAGGCGAGAATTACCATCAAGGGCGAGTTCATCCCGAATTAAATTGTAGGCCACCGCCGGCGGCATTTCCCCCTCGGGAATCTCGTATTTAGGTACGGCGGAAGTCAGGGCGCGAGAAGCATAGGTGGGGGTAATTAGTGCTTCTTCCGGACTGAGGCGATCGAGATTAATTTTCTGATGAACCATGACTTCCTTAATAAAATATCTTTTTTGCTTAGAGTAAATTACCAATCATGCCAAAAATAATAGCAATAATCGAGACGGATAAAAAATAGGAAAGCATCCCGTGGGTTGCTACCAGCTGCCGCATTGCCGTACTATTAATACTTGTATCAGAGGTTTGATAACAAGCCGCCATACAAAAACCTTGATAGAGAAATTCCGTCCAATTAGGTCGATCGCAATCGGGAAAAACTAGGCCTTTACCATCGTGATAGTAGCGTACTGCATATTCTTGGCTGTAGATCAATTGTATGGCTAACCAAGCACTAATAATACCCAAAAAACCACAGGCAAAATGAACGATGGCGTGTTCGGAAGCGATCAGATAAATTAATAGTCCGAAACTGCCGATCGTATAAAATAGGGATTCCAGAAATGCCCCCCGATGATTGGGAGGTTTTAATAGTTCTAGCTGCCAGGGGGCAAGGCAAGAAATTCTGTAAGCTAGTAACATAATTGCCACTATCAAAGCGAAAAGAAAAGCTAAAACCAGTCGCAGAGTAATAGTTACCGGCAGCATTAAGACAATCAGAGCGACAATTATTTGACAGAGCCAGCGAATTTGAGTATAGCTGGGTTTTCTAGCGGTTTTTTTGACCATAGATCAAAGCAGAATTATCCCTAACTATTCTCTCATAAAAATCTGCGGGGTAAATTAGGCGATCGCGGCTTGTAATTCCGGGCAACTGTACCAACTCCAAGGCCCGTCTAAAACTGGTTTGATATTCAGTTCTTCACGCCATTGATCTAAGGGTTTTTCTAATCCTTCTTCCCACTTGATCGGGAATAGAGGTTGGGCCTGGCGACCGATGGTAATTCCCCGAGAAATTAAATCGAATTTGTAACCGAGAGTTTTATTTAAATCGGCATCACTTTCTACCTCACTTAACAGAGTATCACTGGTAAAAAAAGTCATCAGTAAAGAGAGGATATCGATGAGGAGAAAAGTAGGATAACGAGTTTGAGCGACCGTGACAGAAATTACTCCCAATTCTCCAAGAGTATCTAAACTAAACCCGGTGAGAATGTGATGGATATCGTGGGTTTTATCAATGCGAAAACCAATATAGTCGGCATCGGAATCAAATTGCTTGCGTTGGGGATAAAATTGCGGATCATAGCCCAAAGTGTGCATAATTGTGCCGTAAGTCCAACCGAGAGAACCTTTCGGCATTTTTAACATTGCTTCGAGATCGTAGGGTTTGCCGATGTATCTTTCTTGCACTAATTGAGCGGAAGCTGGTTCTTGCAGAACTGCTTTTACACATAACTCCATCGGGCGACTATTGACCAATCGGCGCTCGATTTCCCAGACATTAGCCGTTTCTTGGCCAGCGCCGGCCGCTAGATCGACAAATTCCAGAAATCGATGCAAATTTTCGGGTGTGGCTAATTGATTGATGTATCTGTAACTCATGGAATTCTCCTCATCGGTAGATAAATTTACAGGCTGCTTAGAACAAGTGTATTAATAGCGCAGGGGGCCACCGTAACCACCGTATAAACCGACCCCGCGGGTACCGGCCCCCACCCCGTAAAAGCCAGGACCGACACCACCACCAACACCAATCCAATCGATAAATAGGGAAGTTGCCCCGCCGGTTTTAGGTAGAGTCCCTTCGATTAGCTTGTAGCTGTAAATCAAGTCCTTGCCATCGATGACGGGATTGCTAATCTCGACGACAATTATGGTATTGTCTTGACGGCCAGGTTCATAGACCGAGAGGGTAGCATTGGGGGGATCGTTGGCAAAATTATCTTTTCCCGCCCTGGCTGTCCACTCGTCCATGTAGGCGGCCATGGTCAGATTACCAGCAATCCGGTTTGGGCGATCGGAAAAGTATAATGTCTGTTTGTTGACGTTCACCAGGCGAATTGTTTTTGCGACGGGATCTACCTTAATATCTTCTGCCGTTTGCACGAACATTAACTGCACTTTTTCTTGAGCAGGAGTAGTCTGGGCTACAGAAATATTGGGCATCCCCCAGCTATTGATTGCCATGGCCGCTACTCCCAGAAAAAGTGTATAACGAAAACGCTTCAGGGATTTGGTCAATTGCTCAGAATTTCTCATGATTGCTCTCCTTAATACCCAGTTTAAATATACAACAGCTTATTTGATATTTCCAGTAATTTTCTTAGCTAACTATTTAGACTAATTAGCAATTGGCTATGATGGTAGTTTCGGAACGATCTGATCGACAAAAATATTAATCAAACCTGTCACCATAAATTGTACTCCGATCGCCGCTACAAATAGGCCCATAACTCGCTGAGTAATACTCAAGCCAATATCTCCTAAAAGTCTTTGTAACCATTTGCCAGCCGCGAGGATGAGAAAGACTAAAAAACTGACTAAAATTGTCATCAAAATCAGTTCAATGCCCGTACCACTACCTACCCTTGATTCGGCTTCACTGGCATAAAGAATAACGTTAGCAATAACCCCAGGACCCACTAATAAAGGCATAGCCATAGGAATAACAATCTGCCGATAAACTGACTTAGCTTCGCTGAGATAATCCCCGCCTTGCTCATTAATTAAAAGCTCTTTTGTCCCTGCCCCAGAACCGTTAACAATGTTGATACCGATAATCAACAAAAGCACGCCACCAGCCAGGCGAAAAGAGTCTAAGGTGACGCCAAAGAATTTTAGCATTGGCGTTCCGATAAACATAAAAATTAATAACAAACACAAGACAGTTAACGAGACAAATAGAGCCACGAGTCGTTGTACTTCTTTACGTTCGCGAGCGGTGTAACTAATAAAAATCGGCAGCATCCCCAGAGGATTTAAGAGGGCGAATAAAGTGATGGCAAAGTTTCTCAAAAAAGACCATTCCATAGGACAAAGTTGCTAATTTAAGCTCAATTTTTTTGCTTTTAACCGAGGGATAGTCTAGATAAAACTACCAGTATCACAAGTCCCCTTTTCTACTGCCGGGCCATGATAATTTTCAGACGTTCCTCCGGGTCGATCAGGTGGTCATGATCGTCCGTACCCAGATCGAGTTGAACCCAACCGATCTTGCCGGTGAAACGACTGGTTTTCGAGGTATATTCCGCCGCCACGGGGGTGCCGGATTCGTAGCCGATATCCGTGGTTTCGTCGGCGGAGAAAATAAAAGCCTGAGTTCGTTCTACCCGACCCGTACCCACCGGTTGACCGTCGTAGTAGAGGGTGACATTTCCCCCCCGTCCTAAACCACCACCATCGTAGGCAAACTCCATCCGTACCTGATGCTTGCCAGCCGGGATCGTCTCCGTCGCCTCGGTGACAAAACTTTCAATCCCCAGCACGTTATAGACGAACTTGGCTTTTCCATCGTGGCTATAGACACTCCAACCACCGAAGCGGCCGCCTTGGGCGATAATCACCCCGTCCGCGCCTTCCGGGGGAATTTCCAGTTCCGCCGTTACCGAGAAGGATTTATTTTTGATGTTGATGACGCTATTTTCGGACAAACGCCCCATTCCGGCGAAAAATAATTGCGAGTTCCCCCTGGCGAGGGTGGGTCGGCCGGCGGTGGCGGGATCGATCCGTTCCACTTGGCGATCATCTAGGGGCAGTACATTATATTTAACCGCCTCGATCAGAAATTGTCGCTGTAGTTCGTGCAGTTTCTCTGGCATTTCCTGGCAGAGATCCCGAGCTTGCGTCCAATCCGTACTGCCGTCGTATAGTTCCCAGATATCATCGTCGAAAGGAACCATCGTCTGTCCAGTCATCACCCACGGGGTGCGGTGCTTGGTAATCGCGCTCCAACCCTTGTAATAGATGCCCCGATTGCCAAACATCTCGAAATACTGCACATCATGACGTTCGGGGGCGGCTGCGTCGTTAAAGGTATAAACCATACTCGTACCCTCGTAGGGACTTTGTAGGACACCGTTAACCATCGTCGGTTCGGGAATGCCTACCACTTCCAACACCGTCGGGGCCACATCAATGACGTGACAGAATTGGTGACGAATCCCGCCTTTTTCCTGGATGAGTTTGGGGTAACGAACAATCGTACCGTTGCGGGTGCCGCCCCAGTGGGAAGCGACCTGTTTCGTCCACTTATAGGGGCTACTCATCGCCCAGGCCCAACCGACCGCGTAGTGATTATAGGAATCGGGCGCACCGAATTCATCTAGTTTCGAGAGGAGAAATTCCGGGGTTTCTAGACCCGCTAACCCGTTAAAGTTGGCCATCTCGTTAAACGCGCCCTGAAGCGTTCCCTCGGCGGAGGCACCGTTATCACCGACGATGACGTAAATTAGCGTATCGTCGAGGATTTCTAGCTTTTCTAAGGCTTGAATCACTCGTCCCACCTGATCATCGGTATGTTCCAGAAAGGCGGCGTACACCTCCATCTGGCGCTCTAATACCGGCTTCAGGCGCTCGTCCATGTCATCCCATGGGGGAATTTCGGCGTGACGGGGGGTGAGTTCGGCATTTTGGGGAATTACGCCCAGTTCTTTCTGTCGGGCAAAGGTGATCTCACGCTGGCGATCCCAACCGTGAGCGAATTGGCCTCGATACTTGTCGATCCACTCCTTCGGGACGTGGTGGGGGGCGTGGGTTGCGCCGGGGGCGAAGTAGGCAAAGAAAGGCTTATTGGGGGCGAGAGCTTTTTGTTGACTAATCCAAGCGATCGCTCGATCGGCCAGATCCTCGGTCAGGTGATAGCCTTCCTCCGGAGTTTTCGGCGGTTCGATCGGGGTTGTTCCCTCGTACAGTGCCGGCTCCCACTGGTTATTTTCGCCACCGATAAAGCCGTAGAAATACTCGAATCCACCCCCGCCAGAGGGCCAAGCGTCAAAGGGACCGATCGGGCTGGTTTGCCAAACCGGTACTTCGTGGCATTTACCGAACTGCGCCGTGGAATAGCCGTTTAGCTTCAGGGTTAAGGCAAGGGGGGCTTTGGTGTTGGGACGGACGGAACTCTGTCCAGGGGCGGAGGTGGCGGTTTCGGTGATGTTGCCCATGCCGACCGAGTGATGATTCCTTCCGGAGAGCAAAGCCGCACGACTGGGAGAACAGAGGGCAGTGGTATGAAAACGGGTGTATTTTAACCCAGCCGCCGCTAATCGCTCGAAAGTGGGCGTATTGCAGGGACCACCGAAGGCACTGGCGGCTCCAAAACCCACGTCATCGAGCAGCACGATCAGCACGTTGGGTGCGCCAGCCGGCGGTCGGATATCTCGAATCGGGGGATAGTGGGTGTCGGGATTCTTGGCGTCGTAGGTGGTTAGACCGAAGGGGGTCAAGTCGGGAATCGGTAGAATTTGGCGTTGGATCGGTTTGTCTTGGGTCATCTTGAGGGCTCCTTTTAAATTTGCGATCGAGAGTCTAAAATATGATCCTTGCCAAACTAAAAAGTCCAATAGCGGTTCTCCTGAAGGGTTTTGACGACGCCGGCTTTATCCTTGGTCATGATGCTGTCATAAATTGAGTGATTACCACCTTCTCTCAAAAGATAGAAACTGTTTTCTTCAAGGTAGCGAACTAAATCACGCCGTTTGACCGACATAATTAACCTCAACGGGGATTTGTTCGATCAGGCTGTTGCCTAGCGGAATCTCTTTATTCTGCTGTTGATAGGCTAAAACCATTTCCTGGGTAGCATCTCGCAACATCTGTCTGCATTCCTCCAGATATTTACCTTCGGTCACAACTTCTGTCCACTCAACGAGTTGCCCCATATAACCTGTATCAATTTT
The DNA here is from genome assembly GCF_020245285.1 of Microcystis sp. M31BS1. Lineage (NCBI taxonomy): Bacteria > Bacillati > Cyanobacteriota > Cyanophyceae > Chroococcales > Microcystaceae > Microcystis > Microcystis sp. M31BS1. Next base: position 729 of record NZ_JADBVE010000361.1, on the reverse strand, counting down.
AGTGTATTTAGCCGTATAGCTCTGTATCATTTACTTGTCACCTTGAAAGCTTGAGACCTATTCATTATTTATTGCCGCAGGCACTGCGTTCTCGAAGAGGGGCGAAGCCTAGCAGACTGCACTATGATGACAGTAATACAATAACGCATTTTTAAAGTTTAATCAACAAGAGGACGGCGTTGCCGAAGGCACAGCGTTCTCGAAGAGGGGCGAAGCCTAGCAGACCGCACTACAAGATCGGTGTTTGTATTGATATACGGCGAAACTCATTTAATTCTTGTTGAGATAAGGGGAGACAGTCCGAATCTGCTTCAGCGGCTTTGTCAATTTCCTCCTCAGTCATTGCTTCGACTTTTTCCCAATCTGTCTTGCCATGACTAGCCTTTTGGGGATCAAGTTTAACTCTGGTAATATTGTCGTCGTTCATTTTTATTGGCTCTCCTTGCTGAAATAAGTACCTAGGCAAAATTATTTACACATGACGATCATTGCCCCGTAAGGGTTTTAGCTCGATCGGGCAGGTAATTAATTTTGCATGACTACTTAATACGATATCTGCCGTTTCTTTTGGTATAGACAACAAATAAAACTGGTTCTTCGTTACTTGGTATGGTTCGATAGGGGGGCATAAATCGACTAAATCCTTATCTGGCAAGAGACTTAATTGATTAGTTCGCTCTAGAAAAAAACAATTAACAAAAATCGCTAAATGCCTTTCTATATAAGGGT